>JAUWSZ010000069.1 GCA_030609865.1 bacterium
AGGATATCCTTCAAGGCTGGATACAACGCGTTCCCCTGAAAAGAATGGGGGAACCGGACGAGGTTGCCCGGGTTGTGCTCTTCCTGGCCGGCGCGGCCGCGGACTTCATCACCGGGGCAAACATCGTCGTCGACGGCGGGTATTTGCTCTCGTAAATGATCTGAACGTAACCTGCTCTATTTCGTATCCTCGGAAAGCTGCTTGTACACAGCTCCCGAGACCATTTGTAAGAGCTCGGTGCGGCGCCCTTCCTTCTCCGCCTTGGCTGAATCCTCCTGGAGGGCTGTGGTGACCTGCCACACATCGTCCGCCTCGGCCTCCAGGAGGGTGAGGAACTTGGACCGCACTTCACCGGGGGTGACGTTCTCGTAGCGCGTAACACGGATGATGCCCGGCACTTTCAGGAGATCCGGGATGTGGCTCTTCTCGTACCACTCGTGAAGTTCGTTCACGCGATCCGGATCGGTGCAATTGACTTCCACGAGGATCAACCATTTTGCCATCCTTCTTCTCCTTCATTCGATTCGTGCCGTTAGGGTCTTTCATCGGAACACCCACATTTTTTTTGCGCAGATGTTGGGAGAACCTCCGCATCGGCAAACCAGACGAGTTGAAAGGGCAAAGTCGAAAGGTGAACGAAAAATGACGCGTGACCAGGAACAAATCTCGCCTTTCGCCTTGACCCTTTCAACTTTCATCTTGCGGCGCAAGCCGCATTAGGGGAACGTCCTTGATCTTCCGGTTGATGACCTTGCACTGCTCGACCAGGGATTCAGGCTCTTCCTTACCGGGTTCCTCCCAGGGCTTGCCGAGACCCATGTCTTTCGCGATGATCTTGTAGCAGTTGTACGCCTCAGAAGAGCCCGAATTTGCTCCGGAGTGCCAGGCGGCCCCGGTGGCATACAGGTTCTTGATCGGTGTCCTGTGGTTTGCCAGCTCCGGTGTGGGCCTGAGGTCTGCCCATTGGTACGGTACGTGGTCGATGCTGGCCATGTTCCCGTTTGGCGCCATGTTCTTCAGGCGGGTATGATCCAATGGGGTGTTCGCGTCCACGCCGATGATGTTGTCCCATGTCATGTTCGGCGCGAATCTCTGCCAGTAGGTCAGCAACTCTTCTGTGTACCACTTCTTGATGTCCATCCACTCCTGGATCGTGTGCGCCGTGGCAGGGGGGCCAAGCTGCTCGGTGTTGGCCGTGTGCTTCCCGGCGGGTGCATACGAAGGATCCACCAGGCTGTGACACCAGACGACCGGGGCAAAATCCTCCATGGGCGGCCACTTGCCGAGCTGAGACCAGAGGCATTCCCTTGCGACACGTTCCGGATCGTTGTCCTCTGACAGGCCAAGCCAGTAACACTCGTCGATATCAGGGTTGAAGGCAGCGGCTTCATACTTCGGTGCCTGGTGCAGGGCGAGGGTGTACCACATCAGGCAACCGAAGGTGTGCTCGAGCAGCTCCACACGGCGGGCTGCCTGGTAGTCGAAGTACTCCTTTCCGATGAGATCGAACACCACCTGCCGCGGGTGCAGGCCGGCGCTCACCACCAGTCTTCGGGCCCTGACTTCGGTTCCATCAGTGAGCCGTATGCCCTTCGCCTCTCCGTTTTCGATGATAACCTTGTCCACTTCCGTGTGGGTGTGGATCTTGCACCCCTGCTGCACCAGGATCTGGTGGGCAGCATGGGCGACCCGGTGGGTGCCTCCTCTGGCAAAGCTTATGGTGGGGAGGGTCGCCGCCATGCCGAATGCCGAGGCCCCGCACCCCGGGTGGGTCACATCGAATGCCCCGGAAAGGGCAAACCTCACGGCGCAGTACTGCATCTCCTTGCTTTCCCAGAACTCCCGTGCCACCCGTAAATGGCTGGAGGCAAGGACCAGCGGATCCGGTTCGAAGCCGGCCTCCACGAGCTTCGGATACACGGCGACCTGCCTTTCTATGATTCCCGGGCTCATGCGCTCCTCGGCCGGATTGAAGAGCACGTCCATCTGGACACTCTGAAGCTCGTCCGAGAGCCATAGCTTGCGGAGCTTTAGCCACCTGTCTGCATCCCTTTGGGAAAACCGGGCGAGTTCCTTTGCCGTTCGTTCCTGCGTCGGGTCATGCTTGTCACTGTAGATGGCCAGGCATGTCTCGTTCCTGCGGAAGATGGCGCCCTCACTGGCCGTGTACTGATCCAGCTCGGCGCCGTACTCCCAGAATTCCGGGAAATCCCGGTAGAGCGGCAGATAGTACCAGGGCAGTTGTATCGATGCATGGGTGTTGCCGCGAAAACCCGGGGCCGCGGTTTCCTCGGTGGCCAGGCCGCCGCCGATCTCGTGCCGCCTCTCGAAAATCCCCACGCTCATGTTGGCATACTTGGTCAGGTACATGGACAGGAACAGGGCCTTCGTGCCTCCGCCGATGACGATTGCGTCGAACACCTCATCCGGCATGACAGACTCCCGCAATTCCTTACATCTCTATTTGGACTACATAGTCCAAAAAATATGGACCATACAGTCCAATTCCTACAGAAGGCATATGGCCTTTGTCAAGAAGAAATTGACGCATTCCCAGGGGAGGCTCATCCAGAGTTTAGATCTATATTTATTGACACATTCTGGGCAATTATTGTATTGTCCACTCTCCGGAAAATCAGATGTCGGAATCAAAGTGCAGATCCTTCTGTCATCGGTGCTTTCGGTAATTGGATACTATAATAAGAGCACTTTGGATATCAGAAAACGGGGCAAGGGTCTCAGCGATTCTCGAGCATCCTACAGAAGTCCGGGAGGATCCAATGACCGAGCAACTCGATATCACCACGAAGAACTGCACGATCGAAAGGGAAGGGCACACCCTCATCGTCACCCTAAATCGGCCGGAGGCGAAGAATGCGCTGAGCCCGGCCATGCTGATCGGCATGTACAAGGCCTGGCGGCGACTCGACGAAGACGACGACTTTTACTGTGCCATCCTGACCGGAAAGGGAGATACGTTCTGTGACGGTATGGATCTCAAGGTGGGGGCGGCGGCCGGAGAAGGCGAGGACGCAGAAGAGATTCAAAGACTCATGAAGGAAATACCAAATCTTCACTGGCAGTCCTTGCTCCGGGAGAATCGCCCCAACAAGCCGATCATCCTGGCGGTCGAGGGCTATGCCCTGGCAGGTGGCACCGAGATCCTCCAGGGCACCGATCTGCGCATTGGTGCCGAGGATGCGATCTTCGGCGTGACCGAGGTCGCCCAAGGCCTTTACCCGATGGGGGGATCGACGATTCGGCTTCGTCGTCAGATCCCCTACTGCCTGGCCGCCGAGATCCTGTTGCTGGGCCGCCGTATCAGTGCCCAGGAGGCGCTCCTGTGGGGGCTGATCAACCGGGTGGTTCCCAAGGGCATGGCCCTCGAAGAGGCGATGAAGATGGCGGAACAACTCTGCGAGAACGGGCCTCTGTCGATCAAGGCAATTACGCGCTCCCTGCGAGAACTTGAAGAGAGCATGCCCGAGGCGGTGGCGTTCAAGGCACAGGATGAAATCGGTTGGCCCATCTTCGCGAGCGCGGATGCGAAAGAGGGCATGAAGGCCTTTAAGGAGAAGCGCAAGCCGGTTTACAGGGGCCGGTAATCACCTGCGGGACGTGGAAAAACAAATCCGAACCTCTACAATTTCACAGAGACACAAGGAATCACTGCAGTGTACGTATAGTTGTTTGGCCTAAAATGGCCCTTGACCACACTGCAAAAGATGGCTATACCTCAAAGCTACCAAACCAGCGAAGTTGACTGGGGTGAGCCGGTCGGCAAGGAGGCCTGGTGAATGGCAGCTTATATCCCCAAGCAAGGTGATATCATCATTATGGTTGAGCAAGTTAAATCGGTCGACTTCCGTCCTCGTCTCGCTAAACGAATCGAACACGGCAATGATAAGCTGCTGTCAGACGTGCTTTCCATATTGGATGCCTGCATCTATTAACCGGCCAAAAACGGCATTAAGGGCGACGGTAACCGCCGCGCCTTATGCCGGGCGTTAGCGCCTTGGCGGGGATTAGGGAGGTCAGTCACATCGGCAGCAAGAACCAATTCGACGTAATCGTAGTGGGCGGTGGGCCGGCTGGCAGCACCGCTGCCTATCACCTAGCCGAATCTCGTTCGCTCGATGTCCTGGTTGTCGATAAAAGCTCGTTTCCGAGACACAAAACGTGCGGTGGCGCCCTCCTTCGGTGTCGCGACTGGCCTGCGGAGTTTCCGAACTACGCCGAAATTGAGGCTGAGCTAAGCGGCCATCCGAACGAGCACATGCATTTTTGTGTTGATAGGTCTGTTTGGTGGGAAGGTCGCGACACACATTTTTTCGACCAAGTACATCGCTACGATTTCGACAACCTGCTGCTCGGCGCCGCTCTCAGGAAACCGGGCGTTTCATTTCGAGTTTTCAACGTGAAGTCGATCAATCACCTGGAAGAAGGGCGAATACGATTGTCCGATGGCACGGAATCGTTGGAAACACGCGCCGTCATCGGCGCGGAGGGTGTATCCGGTTTCGTGTCGAGGGCGTTGGGAAATCCCAAGAGAAACAAGAGCGAATTCGGTATTTGCCTCGTGCACCACATTGTCTGCGAAAAACCACACGAGAAGGCCTTCATTTTCTACCTGTGGGCCGGTGATCTTGGGTACTGTTATCTCTTTCCCACCAGCGATGGTTATTACATTGGTGTGGGTTTTCTCGGACTGGACGGAAGAAAAGTCAAACAGCATCTGGACGATTTGATGGTCTATTGTGTCGATCAGGGATTGCTGCCTCGGGAGTACAGTTTGCATCGGAAATCCGGCGGTCTGGCACCGGCGACTGTTGTCGATCATATCGCTGATGACGGCATCCTGCTTGTTGGCGATGCAGCTGGATTACTCAACCAACTCAGCGGCGAGGGCATCTACTACGCCATGAGAAGCGGCCAGATCGCTGGACGTATTCTCGCCGAAAGCCTTGATCAGGCGGCGCTAAGGTATCGACAAGCGGTTAAACCGCTGCTTGATGATGTCACTTACTTCAAGTCTATCCGTCCGATTTTCCTTCGTGGCGTCCTTCAAGTCTATTTCGGCGCAGTGAAACTCAGTGGGTTTGTCAGCCTCGACGGCCATCTCAAGCGCCCGTTTATCAACAGACTTTTTCGCCGCCATGATCTGTTCGAGTGGAGCCACTATCAAGAGTTTCGCTAACGAATGCCCGCCCGTTTTTGAATTCGTGACACCAAAGTGGGGTTGAATTAGACGGATATCGCAACGAGGGACCGTGTTCATCCAAGTGGTTTGAAATATTGAATATCAAGAATGCTGCCCGTGCGTTCCTTCCGGAACACGGCCTGAACCCTCATTCCGATATACAAGTGCTCCATGTCAACGCCGCCGAGCATGTGAACGAACCCGTTGTCTGCGCCGTCGAGTTGGACAATGCCGTACACAAGGGGCGGCTCAACGGGTTGACAAGGGTTCGGCTCGTGGACCACGGTGTAGGTCTGGACGGTTCCCCTGTCGTCCACTTCCACCCATTCGTCGATCTGCTCGAAACACTCCTGACAGGTCGACCGGGCCGGAACGTATACGCGGTTGCAGGTCGGACATCGCATCCCGAGGATCTTCTTCTTGTCCCTCAGGTTCGTAAGCACCTTGGTGCCCACTGCACCCGCTGTGTAGGAATTCGGGATGTAGATCTGTCCCTCATAGATGTAGACGTCCTTGTCTTCCAGTTTCCTGGTCGCTACCATTTTGCCGTCTCCTACGGGTCGATCGTTCTGAAGTACTTAACGTCCGCCGTTCCCTCGCCGCGTTCGTGATCTTCTCTCCAGACCGCCTGTACCCGCATCCCTGCTTTCAATTTCTTCTGATCCGTTTCCTCGAGGAAATGCCGGATGTAGACCCCGCCATCGAGAAGGATCATGGCGTTCGGATAGGGGTTGGCGAATTTCTCGCCATAGTGTGGATCCCAGAGGGGGTACACGAGATAGGTATACTGCATGACCGTGCCCGTCTGGGAAAGCTCCACCCAGTCCTCCCCTGCTTCCACCTTGCACCTTCCGCACACCTCCAGGGGAGGCCACAGCACCTCCTTGCACTTGACGCAGCGGTTGGCCACGAGCTTCTTGTTCTCCTTCGCCTCCTGGTAGGTTCTGCCCATGTACTTGCCCGTCGACCACCGATACTTGCGGGGCGCGTCGAACTGGATGCTGATGTATTGCGGTTTCTTCTCTTTGGGATTGCTCCTGGCCATTTTTCCCTCCTACAGGGATCGTTTCAGCAGGGTAAGCACCGTCCAGTTCGGTCCCCCCAGGGCCGTGGCAAGGGCCGTCTTAATATCCTTGGGCACCTGGTGTCCACCCGCATCTCCGCGTATCTGAAGCGCTGCCTCGGCCACACGGATGGTGGGGGTCGCGCCGATCGGGTTAGTAGCGATTACGCCGCCCGAAGGATTCACGGGGAAGTCCCCTTCGATCTCGGTCACTCCCTGTTCGACCAGCTTCCATCCCTCGTTCTTCTCGCAGAAGTTGAAGTGCTCGTACAGGCTCATCTCTTCCCAGTTCGAGGGCTCATAGATCTCGGCCATGTCGATATCCTTGCGGGGATTTGTGATGCCGTTTCTCTTGTAAAGCCTCTCGCAGGCCACGTGCTGGGTGTAGGTTTCCGTGCCCGTCGGATCCCCAAAGGTCCCGGCGCGGAACGGCTCCTGATGCACCACCTCCACATCGGCGATCCAGACCGGTTTCTTCGAGATCTTCTTGGCCTTCTTTTCTTCCGCGAATATGAGCGCACAGGCACCGCTCGATTGAGGGCAGAAGTCGAGCATCCTGAGGGGCCAGACGAGGTAACCGGACTGGAGGACTTCGTCTATGCTCTTGAGTCCGAGCTTCAGGTGGGCGTATTCGTTCAGGCATGCACCCCGGTCTGCCTTGAGCCTCAGCATGGCCGCATGCTCCTCTTTGGCTCCGGAAGTCTCCAGGTAGGAGAGCGCTTGCTTGGCAAACTCCCCGATGGCGCCCGTGACGGCTCCCTTGCCCCATATCGGGGTGGCCGCCGCCGTGATGGCCGCCGTCGTTTCCCCGCAATCCTGTTTTTCGAAGCCGATGACCAGGGCCAGGTCGTACAGGCCGGCCGATACCATGGAAAACCCTTCCACCACCACCGATGCTCCGCTCGTGCCTCCTGTGCATACCTTGAAGCCGGGTTTCATGTAGGCCCCGATTTCTGTGGCCGCGCCGTGGTCGGGCAGGTAGATTCCTTCGAACGTTTCCATGTTGCTCGTGAACACGGCCTCGATGTCCTTGATCGACAGTTCGGCATCGGCCAGGGAGGCCCGGACCGCTTCGTTGATCATCTCGGGCAGGGTCACGTCCAGGCGGGTGCTCTTGTGCCGGGTCTGTCCGATCCCCACGATGGCTACGCGATTCGGCATCTCTCCCCTCCCTTCATTTCTTCCCGAGTATCATCACGGCCTGGTGCTGTCCGCAGATCCCTGTTACTCCGTGGGCGAGGGCTATCTTGGCCCCCGGTACCTGACGCTTGCCTGCCTGGCCGCGGAGTTGCAACACGGCTTCGGCAGCGCGTGCCATGCCGGCCACGCCGTTCGGGTTGCCGGACAGGAGGCCCCCCGAGGGGTTGACCGGCAGCTTGCCGCCCATCCTGGTCTTGCCGGAATCAACCAGCTTTCCTCCCTCCCCAGGGTCGCAGAAGCCGAGCCCCTCGGTCCAGAGGAGTTCCTGGTACGTGAACTCCTCGGATATCTCGGCCACGTCGATTTCTCGAAGCGGGTTCCGGATGCCGGCCATACCGTAGGCCTTCTGGGCGGCCTTGGTCAGGGCCGCGCAATCCGCCAGGTCCCGGTCCCCGAGGTAGTGGGCTTCGTAGCAATTCGAGGCGCCCAGGATCCAGACCGGCTTCTTCGCTATCTTCCTGGCCCTCTTTGCCGGTGCCAGGATCATGGCGCAGGCGCCGTCCGAGATCGGCTTGGCATCGAGCTTCCGGATGGGGGAGGCGAGGAGCTTTGAGCTGAGCACATCCTCCACCCGGATTTCCATCGGTTCCTGGGCAAGCGGGTTGTTCATTCCATTGCCGCGGTTCTTGACGGCCACCTTCGCGCACTGCTCTGCCGTGATGCCGTACTTGTACATGTATCGCTTGGCCTGCAATGCGGCAGCGGAGAGGAAATCCATCCCGAGCTGGCGCATCGAGATCGGGTCAAAGGCGGCGTTTTCGATCAGGGACTTCTCGGCCTGGCTTTCCTTCATGTGCGCGACGACGAGGACGATTTCGTGATGGCCTGAAAGGACCTGCGCCATGCCGCAATAGACCGCGTTCAGTCCGTCTTCCGCCACCTTGTCTTCGTGCCCCAGGTGCGCGCCCACGAAGGGTTGAATGTTCATGTTCGAGATCGTTCTGCCGTCCCAGAAGTCCTGCGAGCAGGACACCGCGGAGTCGACATCGG
>JAUWSZ010000465.1 GCA_030609865.1 bacterium
CGATCGGAAGCGATTCGATCCTCCCGGGTCGTGGCCTTCGTGTCGCAGAGTAAAGGACGAAAAGGATATCAAGATTGGACAAGGGATGGAATCGTGGTTGTAAGGAGCGTTGGGGGTTTGAGTGTGGGTATTGCGGCTCCGATTTGCTTGGGCTCCGTCTCTCCCTCCCCCGAAGTCGCCCGGCGCAAATCTCCGCCGCAACCCATACGGCACCTCAGGCAGCATCGGAAGCGATTCGATCCTCCCGGGTCGTGGCCTTCGTGTCGCAGAGAAAAAGACTATAGGGATTTCGATAACAATTCGTAAGGAGCGGGGGTGGCGCTTGTAGGCATCATCGCGAATCCGGCGTCGGGCAAAGACATCCGCAGGCTGGTGGCCCACGGGAGCGTGTTCGACAATCAGGAGAAGGTCCGCATCGTGCGAAGGATCCTGCTCGGGTTGTCGGAGATGGGCGTGGACCGCATCTGCTACATGCCCGACTACTACGGGATCGTGGGCCGGGCCTCCGGGGAGATCGAGATCGACGCCCACGTCTTTCCGCTTGAATTCACGGCCACCGGGGAACAGGAGGATTCCACGCTGGCGGCTGGACTCATGCAGGAGCAGGGGGCCACCTGCATCATTGTGCTGGGGGGGGACGGGACCAATCGAGCCGTGGCCAAAGGAAACGGGACGGTCCCGATTCTGCCGGTCTCGACCGGGACGAACAATGTCTTCCCATTCATGGTTGAGGGGACCATCGCCGGGATGGCGGCCGGGCTCCTTGCCTGCGAACGGGTGCCTCTGGAAGAGTGCTCGTTTCGATCCACAAAAATCGAAGTGCTCGTGGAAGGAGAGGTAAAGGACCTCGCTCTGGTGGACGTGGTCGTATATGACGACATTTTTACAGGGTCCAAGGCGATATGGGACGTGGGAAAAGTCAGTCAGATCTTCCTCAACCGGGCGAGCGCGGACAGTATCGGCCTGTCATCGATCGGGGGCCAGATTCACTGCATCGGCCCGGAAGAACCCAGGGCCCTGTATCTGGAACTCGGCAAGAAGGGCCACCTTGTCGTGGCGGCCGTGGCCCCGGGATTGATCGAAAAGGTATTCGTCCGGTACCAGCGGGTGATCGAAACAGGGGAGGAGATCGAGATACGATCCGCCCCCTGTGTGCTCGGCCTGGACGGAGAGCGCGATTTCGAGGTTGAACCTGGAAGACGGACAACGATGCGTGTGGCAGAGGATGGCCCCAGGGTGGTAGATGTGGCCAGGACGATGAGGGCCGCAATGCAAACCGGCATCCTCAGCTCGATTGCGTGAAGAAATGCAATAGGCTATTAGCAATTAGCTCTTAGCTGTTAGCTCCCAACCCTGCCACCGCAATGAATTCCGCGGGGGAGGGACGGCGGGCCAATAGCTAACAGCTAATAGCTGAGCAGGAAAGGAGACCCCCTTGAGCGCTTACGCAGATAGGTTCTGGAAGAAAAACTGGGACGAAGGCATGACCGACCTGGATTCCTCGGAGTTCGACACCACGTACGTGGACATGATCAGGCCCGTCTTCGAAAAAAATTCGAACAAGACGGCTCTGGGGTATCTGGGCGTGGACGTGACCTTCGGGCAACTGGACCGGCATTCAAATCAATTTGCGAACATGCTACTCGAAAATGGCTTTCGAAAGGGCGATATCGTGGGCATCAATCTGCCGAACACGCCCGAGTATGTGATCGCCCTCATCGGGACGTTGAAGGCCGGCTGCATCGTCTCCGGCGTGTCCCCGCTCATGTCGGCCCCCCAGATCCAGTACCAGATGAATGACCTGGGCGGAGCAGGCAAAAGGCTCGGGTTCGTCACCCTGGATGCCGCATTCCCTGAGCAGATCGCGAAGATCGCCTCTGAGATCCCCCAGCTGGCCGTCGTGATTACGACGAGCGTTGCGGGGTTCCTACCGAAGCTAAAGCAGATCCTCGGAAAACTCACCAAGAAGGTCCCGTCCGGAAAGGTGACCCCTCTGGCAGGGAAGACCGTCCTGGACTTTCACCGGGATGTTCTCAAGAAGCAATCAACCGATTCGCCGGGCGTGAAGTTGACGCCGGATGATCTGGGATACATCCAGTACACGGGCGGCACGACCGGGCCTCCGAAGGGGGCTATGCTGAGTCACCGGAACGCCGCTCAGAACATCAAGAGCGTAATGCGGTGGAACGGATGGGAAGAGGCCGAGGGTGTTGTCTTGTCCGGGTTTCCCATGTTCCACGTCGCAGGACTGACGATGGCCGAGGCCACCCTGTATGCAGGGTGGCCCCAGGTGCTGGTTCCCAACCCGCGGGACACAGACCACATCTGCAAGGAGATGGTGAAGTACAAGGTGACCAACCTGGTGAACGTTCCATCGCTCTTCCAGATGCTGATGGCGAACCCAACATTCAGGAAAATGGACCATTCGAGCCTGGGGGCGTGCATTTGCGCCGCCTCGCCGTTTCCAAAGGAATCACAGGAAGAGTTCGAGAGCATCGTCGGGAAGGGAAAGATCCTCGAGTTGTATGGGATGACCGAGACATCTCCCGTATCGGTCATGAATCCGATGAAGGGTAAGAGGAAGCTTGGATCGATCGGGGTGCCCTTTCTGAACACGGAGGCGAAGCTCGTGGATCCGGCAAGCGGAGAGGAGGTCCCCCTGGGCGAGGCCGGGGAGATCTGCATCCGAGGCCCCCTGGTCATGCAGGGCTACTACAACAAGCCGGAGGAAACGGCGAGCGCAATCGATCGGGACGGGTACATGCACACCGGAGACGTGGCCATCATGGACGAGGACGGCTTCATGAGACTCGTGGACCGGACGAAGGACATGATCATCGTGGGCGGCTACAAGGTCTTTTCGAGCAAGGTGGAAGAGACGATAACCAGGCACCCGGCCATCGGCGTGATCGCCCTTGTCGGTGTGGACAACCCCAAGAGGCCCGGCTCGGAGAACGTCAAGGGATTCGTTCAGCTCGATCCCGGGTTCAGCTACGATGGGAACGAGAGCGCCCTCAAAGAAGACATCATGCGGTTCGCCAGGGAGAACTGTTCCCCTTACGAAGTCCCCAAGGTGATCGAGATCATCGGCGAGATGCCCCTCACCGCCGTTGGCAAGATCGACAAGAAGGTATTGCGCGTAGAGAAGAAGTAACCCTCAGCACCCTTGAAGATATTGCGAGGAGGAGAGAATGACAGAAGAGGAAATGGTCGAGCAGTTCAAGGGCTATGTGTCCCAGAAGATGCCGGACGCGAAAGACGTCGACATCGGGCTCGTGAACCCGATCTTCGGCGGTGCTTCCCGCCAGACCTTCAGTCTGGAGCTGAACTATGTCATGCAGGGGAAACCTGTATCGGAGCGGGTGATCCTGCGCCGCGAGTTCGAGTCAGGTATCATCGAGACGAGCGTGAACACCGAGTTCGACGCGTACAAGGCCTTCTACGAGACCGATGTTCCGGTGCCCAGGGTCATGTGGATAGAGAAAGACCCGAAGTGGCTCGGGACGCCCTTCTACGTGATGGAGGAAATCGTCGGCTGCGAGGACAAGCACATGTTGTTGACCGTGCCCCCTTTTCAGGCGGTCCGTGAGAAGGTGGGAGAGACCTTCTTCCGCATCATGGCGACCATCGCCACGACCGACCCTGCGAAGGTCGGGCTCGAGGGTAAACTGGAGCCGGTCGCCCCGGAGGCTTGCTGGAAACGGGA
>JAUWSZ010000555.1 GCA_030609865.1 bacterium
AGGTGCTGGGCCACGAAAGCCCGGACCTTGTCGAGCGGATCATCCACCTTGGAGATCGCTTCGTCCACCCGCAGGATCCACATCTGCATCTTCTCTTCGAAGAGAGAGATCAGGATATCGTCTTTGTTTTTGAAGTACAGGTAGATGGTACCGTCTGCCACGCTTGCTTCCCGGGCAATTTCGGAAACCTTCGCATTATAAAAGCCTTTTTTCGCGAAGACCTTTACGGCAGCTTCGATGATCTGGTCGTGTTTTCCTCGGTCTTTTTCTTTGACTGCCATACTCGCACTCGCGGCTTATGGTTTTAGCCCGGTCGAATGGGGGGATAAAGGCTGGAGAAACAGGATTCAGCATACGATACAACCATACATATGAATGAGTACTCATTCAGACTTCTACCACCTCAATGTCGGTTTGTCAACAGTGGGGCAGGTCTTTCGGCGATCGGGAGGACGGAAAGCGGGGTGCTCGCCTCAGCAGGACACCGAAGGATTCTGAAAAGTTTCTTCCAGCCGAGGAGCCGAGAGCTCCTAATTTCTCTCTTATTGGGTCCGGATCAGGAGGTCACTTCCTGGCTGATATTGTACCCGAGCCGCCTGGAAATTTCCTCGCCGGCCTCTTTGACGGCCAGGACGAGATCTTCGACGATCTTCTTCTCGGTCATCCGCATAGCAGGGCCGGAAATCGACACGGCGGCCACAACGTTCCCGGTATAGTCCCGGACGGGCGCTCCGATGCACCTCACGCCTTCCTCGAACTCCTCATCATCGAGGGAATAGCCCTGGGAATGCACTTTCTTCAAGTGCTCCATCAGGCCCTTCGCATCTACAAGGGTCTTCGGTGTTCTCTTTTCTATATGTTCGGGGAGTCTCTTGCGAATTTCCTCCTCCGAATCGGAAGCGATCAAGACCTTTCCCACTGCCGTGCAATAGGGCGGCATCCTCAACCCTACGCGTGAGGCAACCCTTACGGTCTGGTTGGCCTCCACCACGTCCAGGTAGATCACATCGTGGTTTCGTATGATCGCCAGGTAGGTTGTTTCGTTCGCCTTCTCCGCGAGGCGCTCCAGGGTTTGTCTTGCCTGCCGGAGTAAGCCCATCTGACGGATGAAGGTCTGGCCGAGCTCGAGGCTCTTCAACCCCAGCCGGTAGTTCTCCGTGGATTTGTTCTGCTCGATATATCCGCGTGCCTCCAACGTGGCCAGAAGGCGGAAGATGTTGTTCTTGTGAAGCTTGAGCTTCTTGCTCAGCTCGGTGACGCCCAGCTCCACCGCGTCCCCCTTGAACTCCTCGAGTACATCCAACGCGTGGGCAACCGACTGGATGATGTAGTTCGACTTGTCTCGCTTAACCATGACCGATATCCCCCTTTCCTATGTCCTATTTCTTGGGACCCTTTATTCTCGAGACGGGGTACTAAAACAGATAAAACTATTTTCTTCTGCCAAAAGTCCTTTTCGTTCAAATCATTAACAACGTTATATATTTTTATAGAAAATTGTCAGATTGTCAATTGCTAATCTAGAAAATTTTTTGATTCTGAATTTCCGTAATTGAATCGGTAAATTATAACGGCTCGATCCGACACAACCGGGGGGTGGGCCCGGACCGCACGCCGCAGACTCGCGTCAATAGGGCTCCCGGACCGGGGGCCTTCCGAGGCAGACCACGCGGGATGATTCCGTTAGCTGTCCGAGAAGTGCGCTCGCCCTTTCCCCGAGAGAAGGATGCACGAGATCGGGTGCAACCTCGCACAAAGGCTCCAAGACAAATCGCCGAACCGCAACCCCCGGGTGGGGGACCGTCAGCTCAGCGTCGGAATAGACCGCGTCATCGAAGAAGAGAAGATCGAGATCCAATGTCCTGGGGCCCCATCGCTCTCGTCGAACCCTGCCAAACCGGGCTTCCCCCTCCTGGAGGACTCGAAAGAAGCCTTGCAGGTCCATTGACGTCTCGATCTGGATCACGCAATTCAGGAACCACCCTTGATCCGTTTTGCCGAAAGGCTCCGTCTCATACAGGGACGAGCAGGCCCGCAGCAAATTTCCGGGCTGTGATCCGAGCCACAGGATCGCCTCCCGAAGGGTGGTGTCACGCTCCCCAAGGTTGGAGCCCATGCCTACAGTGGCTAAATGCATCGGGCGCTCATAGTCCGCTGAGTTCACAGTGGCATCCTATGATTGGCTCTTTTGGGTATTAGGTATTAGGTTTTAGGTATTAGCTCCCCGCCATTGCCCCCACCGGGACTCTCTATCGTTCTCATCCTCCTCCTCGTCCTCGTCCTCGAACGGATGGGTGGGGTGGGCTAATACCTAATACCTAATTGCCAGCGCTTCTCTCCTCGCAACCAGCCTACCAAAGCTCCTTCGCTACTCCTTGAATCCTGACCAAGGCCTCCTCGAGCTTCTCCCTGCTCTGGGTAAGGGTAATCCGGAAATACCCTTCCCCGTGCTCGCCAAAGCCCACACCCGGCGTGACGACCACGCCGGCCTCGGCCAAGAGCCTCCCTGCAAACTCCTTCGAATCCATTCCTCCCGGCACAGGACACCAGACATAGAAGGCGGCCCGGGGAACAAACGGGTTCAACCCGCAGGATCGCAGTCCTTCTATCACCCGGTCTCGCCGCTTCTGATAGATATCGCTCAGCTGCTCAGGGATCTTGCCGTTACGCAGGAGAGCCTCCACACCGGCGTACTGGATGGCCTGAAACACGCCGGAGTCGATATTGGTCTTGACCTTTCCCAACCCGGCCACGGCATCCTCGTTGCCCACGCAGAACCCGATTCGCCATCCGGTCATGTTGTACGTCTTCGACAAGGAGTGGAATTCGATCCCCACATCCTTGGCCCCTTTCACCTGCAGAAAGCTGGGGGCCTTGTACCCGTCGAAGCAAATCTCCGTGTAGGCAGCGTCGTGGCATACGAGGATTTCGTGACGCCGGGCAAAGGCGACCACCTTCTCGAAGAACGCCTCGTCCGCAGTGGCCGCTGTCGGGTTGTTCGGGTAGTTGATGTAGAGAATCTTGGCCTTTTGAGCGGTCTCTACCGGAATCGCCTCCAGGTCCGGCAAGAACCCGTTTTCCTCTTTCAAGGGGAGGCCGACGGCGATACCGCCCGCGAACGAGATGGCCACCTTGTAGACCGGGTAGCCCGGATCCGTGTAGAGCCCGACATCTCCGGGATCGACAAAGGCGAGGGGCAGGTGCGCGATCCCCTCCTTGGAGCCGATCAGGCTGACCACCTCACAGACCGGATCCAGGGAGACGCCGAACCTCTTTTCATACCATTCCG
>JAUWSZ010000313.1 GCA_030609865.1 bacterium
CGAGCACCAGGGTCACCACAAGGAGGAAGACGACGAGGCTTATCTTCGGGTGTCTCTGGATCCAGCCGTTTGTTGACCGTGTCTGAAGGGACATGCTAGTGGGGTGTCTCATGGGCTCCTTCCCAGTTTCTGGCAATTCATCAGCCATCACCGTTTGCGTCTATCTCGTCCTCGTCGTCGTCCTCGTCCTCGATCATGTACCGTGCGCCTTCTTCACGTACATGAGTTGATGGAGAGAACCAATACGTCGCTTCTTGGCTTCCGGCGAGCCGCTTAATTCTACGACTAGATCGGTAGCCCAGGCAATCCCCCATTTCGGTCAAGTGAGATCCAATTCCATGGCTCGGCAAGGCCTTTTGGTCACGTTTTCGGAACTCCACGGCCCGAATTCGATCAAGAACGTCGGGTTTGTTGCCGATCTTTGATAGGAGCCTAAGGTACGGATCCAGGTATTCTTTGAGACGGATAGTGGACAGGGCGAGTAACCTGTTGTTTCGAAGAGTGATTTGGGTTTCCTTTTTTGCGACTGCCTCCAGGTGCGGAAAGGGAGCAGGCTCAAGGAATGGATCTTGGTCTCCACCGAAGCAGGCGTCTACATAAAGAAAATCCTTAACAATGCAAAGAGCGAGGCGAGCTTCGTCTGAACAAGCCTTGCAACGGGACCTCATCGAAAATGCAGAAACGTAAGATTATGACAGGGTGCTGCACGCTGATCCTCCTCGGAGGGCTTGTGCATCTCTCCCCTGCGACGGGGACGGAGATCCGGGTCGACGCCGGTCGACTCGAGGAGAGAGTGAACCCCGAGCTATTCGGAAACAGCGTGATGTTTGGCGGGAGTACGATGGGATACGACTGGTGGGTTACGGACCAGAGGGGATATGACAAGGCTAAGGCACAGTGGAACTATTATCTTCCCTACATCAGTGAATTGAGCCCGACGGTTTTGCGCTACCCGAGCGGTTTGGGGGCGAACAATTTTCACTGGAAGGCAGGAGTCGGCCCAATATCCACACGGGACCCGGACTACGTGTACGGGTACCCACAGGTTTTCGGGACAGACGAGTTTCTTCAGTACTGCGAAGAGCTCGGGGCAAAGGGGATCATGGTGGTCAACGTCTCGACTACCGGTAAAAGGGTCGGAACGGTTCAGGATGCGGCCGATTGGGTCGAATACTGCAATGCTCCGGACGACGGATCGAACCCGGGCGATGGAATAGACTGGGCGGCCGTACGGGCAGCCAACGGGCACAAAGAACCCTATCATGTGAAGTACTGGGAGTTGGGCAACGAAGAGATCTATCCCGGGCGCGAGGACTACGCGAGGCGCGTGCGAGAGTATTCCGCGGCGATGAAGTCAATCGACCCTACCGTGAAGATAGGGGTCATCTGCTCTGGCGGGGGGATCGATCCGATCTTTCAGACAGAGGACTGGCTGGACCACCAGGCGTTCCTCCTGGAGAATGCGGGGGACTCGTTCGATTTCTGGATTCAGCATACACACACGCCGGGTGCGAGCGGAACATTCGTGGACGGATTCATGATGGTCAAGGACGGGGCCTCTGTTTCGGTGGAGTTCACGCTGGACAAGGGCGGCAACTATATGGTTCGAATCCCGGTCGAAGGGGATTGCACCGTCCTTTGTCCGGAGTTGGAGCTGACGATAGACGGGCAACAGAGAGGCCTCTGGAGGGTGAGCCAATGGGCGAGCGCTCTCAAATCGTCCTGGTTTGCCCTCGGCCCTGGCGCACACACGCTTCGCCTGGAGGCGAGGCTGCCGACGAGCCAGACACGAATAACGGTCCACCAGCAGGTCGAGTTCTTGAGAGAGGGAGAAGGGGAGTCGGTGTGGAAGGATCTCAAGAACAGTCCTGAACTCTACCACGCGATGTTCGGGGGGTGGGCCGTGGTGGACTGGGCCTTTCTTCGAGGAGAGCCGCACCGGGGGGGCAAGCCTGTCTACTACACGGAGACGAACACGCAGTACAATGTTGATAAGGCCCCGCCTTTCCTTGCCAAGGCGGGTTCGTTGCGGGAAATGCTGGGCATGGGCTGCCTGTACAATCTCATGCTCCGACGCGGGGTGCAGCTGGCGAACTACTGGCTTCTCTTTCAGGAGAACGACGCAATCGGTGTGCTGGAAGGCGTGGCCGGTGACGGCGAGACGGAGGAACGTGGCAGGTTGGATCCACACCGAAGGCCCGTCTTTCACCTGCTGAAGGCCTATCGGGAGAACGCCTTGGACTGGGTCGTCTCCACCGACGTCCTGGATGCACAAAGCTTTCAGACGGGTTGGCGAACCGGGATCGTCATGGGATGTGCGCAGAAGAATTTCGAGGTGTCGTACCTACACGCCCTGGGGACGGTTTCAGAGAACGGGGACAGGCTGTCTCTCTTTCTGATGAACCTCCACCCCGAGGAGGACGTGGAGGTCCCGATCCACGTAGAAGGGTTTCCGAGGAAGACAGACGTCAGCGTTGTGACGATCACGGGGGCCTCGCCCGGTGCGAACAACGAGCCCGAGGATTGTCCGGGCGGCAATTGCGTGTCGGCCACCGAGAGGGTCCTTCGGTTCGTGGCGGACCCGATAAATTACAGGCTTCCGAAACACTCTCTCACGGTCCTGGTCTTCTACCGGGAGGGCTCGGACCAGGATCCTCCGGGACGACCTGTCAGGTTGGGAGGTTCCGCAAACAATGGGACCGTCCTGCTTCAATGGAAAGACAACAAGGAATCAGACCTTGCGGGCTACTGGGTCTATCGTTCGAGGTGTGCGGCGGGTCCCTTTCGTCATCGATTGAACGACGTGCCTGTCACGGATGCAGAGTACCTCGACACGGCCATCGATCCCCGAGTGCAGTACACATACGCCGTAAGAGCAGTAGACCGAGCGGGCAATGAGAGTAATTTCAGCGATAAGATCGCCCTTACGCCCCTGCCGGGTGATGGTGATCCTGATACCGGTCCCCCGGATGGTACGCCGGACAACACGCCGCCCTCGCCCCCCGTTCTCATCCGAGTACGTTGAGGTCGTTCGCCCGACTCTGCCCCTGAGTCGGCTCTTCCCCTGCTTGCGAGATCATGGGAGAAGATGCTCGAGCGCCCCCTGAACCCACGAATCCGCAAGGGCCTCATATCCCTGGTCGTTTGGATGGAGGGTGTCGAAGAAGAGGGCCTCCCATTCTGCCATCTCGGTGAAGTACTGATAATGGTCGGCCAGGGGAACGTTTTCCTCTGTGGCCAAGTCCCGGATGGCCTGGACGAGTTCGAGCGTGGTAGGTGACGCTTGATCGCTCTCATAGGTCAGGCGAGGCAGGATCGTGCCGAGAACCACTTCTCGGGCATAACCATCACGCGCGATCTGAATCATCCCTCTCAGGTTGTTGATGATCGATTCCAGGGGGCCCGCCCCGGAGGAGTCGGTGACATCGTTCGATCCTTCCATGAGCAGGACGAACTGGACGTCGTTCCACTTGGTGAGGGTTGATTCGAACCTCGCCAAACCATCCGCTGTGAGCTCTCCGCCGTTGCCGGCGTTGATGACGACCGTCGAGCCTACCTCTGCGTCCAAAAGACTCTCGAGATAGTACGTGTACCCACCGTTGGGAGTCGAGACGCCAGAGGTGATGGAATCGCCAAAGGCGAGCATGCGGTACTGAATGGGATCGTGATCTACCAGGAGGTAGCCGGTGTCGAATCGAGGCAAGTCGCCTTCCAGGATGATTGCAGTCAACATCACATTTCCGAAGGGAACGCCTGCCGGCACGACGACGGTGATCTCGGAATCGCCCCAGGAGAGGATTTCCGCGGTTTGACCGTACTGAAAGATGATGGTCGAGGCCCCCTGCTCGGAGCCGAAGCCATGCCCTTGAATGGCAACGATGTCACCCACGTTCGATGAATCCGGCTCGATGGCCAGGATTTCCATCTCAGGAGAGCAGCCGGCCAGGCCTCCTGCGCAGGCAAGGATCAGGCTGAAGACAATCCTTGCATGTTGGCGTCGCTTGAACGCGCTTTCTCGATGTTTCTCCAGGAGATCGTCTCCCAAGTTTCGAACGCAGATTTCAGGGTATGATTATTTGTCGTAGAACGCAACTCCTTTCCTTCTGACTCGACGGCCCGCTTGTCGAGGGCTCATAGCTAAAGAATCAGTCGGATTGCGCCGAAATTATCTATAAAATCAACATAAATATTGTTTGATTGAGAGGCGAAAAACATCATGGAAATTCCCTTGTGGAAGTCTTCTGTTGCCTGCATCCTGGCAGGGGCCTTGTGCCTGCTCTCGGCCGGTGCGGCCCTTGGGGCCGAGATTCGGATTCACGCTGACGAAGACCTGGGGCAAGCAAGCCCCGGGGTGTTCGGCAACAGCGTGATCCTGGGTGGGGATGTGATGGGCTTCAACCGGTGGGTCTCGGACGAGCGGGATTACGAGGAGGCCAAGGCCAAGTGGAACTATTACCTCCCCTACCTGAGTGAAATGGGCCCGACGGTATTGCGCTATCCGGGAGGGCTCACGGCGAACAACTTCCACTGGAAGCAGGGCATTGGCCCGATCGAGGGGCGGGATCCGAACTACGGCAGTACGGGAATACCGCAGACCTTTGGAACGGATGAGTTTCTCCAATACTGCGAGGAACTGAGTGCCGAGGCCATTTTCGTGGTGAACGTCTCGTATGGCGGCAAGCGGGCCGGCTCGGAGCAGGACGCAGCCGATTGGGTGGAGTACTGCAATGCCCCGAACGATGGCTCGAACCCGGGGGGTGGGACTGACTGGGCGGCCCTGCG
>JAUWSZ010000425.1 GCA_030609865.1 bacterium
AGTACAAGATCGGTCCAACGAAGAAACACGAGTCCATCTTGCCGAAGGGAGCGACCAATGCACCGATGCCGGCACTCGATCGGCCCTGGTGGAAGACAGAGATCCCTCTGCTCGAGAAATGCTGGAGACCCTTCCGCGGGCCGGGTCCCCGCTGACTCATCGGATCGATACGGTAGAGGAACAACCAAGAATCATCAGGAGGCTGATCATGAGCGAGACGTTCGAGAAGGACGAATACTTCAAAATTGATCCAGAGTGTCATCTGATCGGGGACATGGGGCCCATCAACCATTTCCCCGGGGTACAGATGTGGTGGAGGGCCATCGACAACATAGCGAGGCCTCTCCTGACCGGATGTCCTCCGAAAATGTTCGAAAGGATGGTCCAGGCCCTGGGGATGGAAGAATGGGAAATGCAGAAGGATGCGGATCCGGAGAACATCATCCGGGCCATGGACAAGTACGGGATGGACATAGCCTGTCTGCTGCCGGAGTCGATGATGGACTCAACGGGCTACACGAGCCGGTGGGTATCGAACGGGGAGATGGCCAGAGTCGTGGAATCCAACCCGGATCGGTTCATGTACGAGCCAAACCTGTCCCCGATCAAGCACAAGGGGGTGAAGAACACGATCTGGGAACTGGAGTACTGGGTGAAGGAAAAGGGGGCGAAGCTCTTCAAGTACTACCCGCCGGAGGACACCTATATCAACGATCCCGACCTTTGGCCTTTTTACGAGAAGGCCGAGGAACTCGGCATCGTCCTCGACATCCATACGGGTTTTTCCTGGGTTCCACCCGGGAAGAGCAAGCATGCCCTGCCAATTCAGCTGGATGATGTTGCCAGGGATTTTCCCGATTTGAAGATCGTGGCCTTTCACATGGGGTATCCGTACTGCGATGATCTGAACATGATCGCCATGGCACACCCGAACGTATACGTGTCCCTCAGCCTTCTGGTGCCCTGGGCCCTGACAGCGCCGCGGAAGTTTGCGAAGATCCTCGGCGAGGCGATGCGATGGGTCGGACCCGACAAGATCATCTGGGGCTGTGACTATGCCGGCTTTTCCGTTCAGATCGGGACTGCGGTTCTGGGACTAAGAGAATTTCAGATCCCGGAGGACATGCAGGAGGGATATGGCTATCCGCCCATCACCGATGAAGACCGAAAGAAGATCTTTGGCGAGAATCTGGGGAGACTGCTTGGGATCGACACGAGCAAGCGAAGGGTGTAGGTCCTAGGAATTTCGACAAGTGAACGACTAAGGATCGGAAGGAGTCAGGCATGAGTAAAGGAAGGCTTGCGATTGTTGGTGTTGGCGAGGTGCCCACAGGGATCTATCCGGAGAGATCCCAGTGGGACATCATCTATGAAATCTGTATCGAGGCCGTACGGGATGCGGGAATCGACAAGAACGACATCGAGGGCGTGGTCACGGTGGCTCCCCAGGCACAACCGAGGCTCTCTGCCGAGATTTCCTTCGGCAAGATCCCGGAGGAACTTGGCCTGAAAGGATGCAAGGACGTCTGCATATGCAATGCAGGCGGTGCCTCCACCTCGAACTGTCTCCGCATGGCCGAGCAGTGGATCCACAGTGGGCTGGCCAAGATCGTGCTGATCCCGCACGTGACGGTCCACTCCACCATCCCCGTCCCTGATCTGATCAGCTTCTTTGCCACGGCGGGCATGGACTTGCAGTGGGAGTATCCCTTTGGGACGACGTACAACGGCGTCATGGGTTTGATGGCCCAGAGATACATGTATGAGACAGGCACGACCTCCGAGGAGTTGGCCTCCGTGGTTGTGGCCTTGCGGAAGTGGGCGGCCCTGGACCCGAATTCGATGTTCTACAAGAAGGCTGTGACGCTCGAGAAAGTTCTGTCCTCCAAGATGATCAGCACGCCACTGCGAAAAAGGGAATGCAACGTGCTCGGGGATGGCGGTGCGGCCATGGTGGTCACCTCACCCGAATTGGCCAAAGAGATGACGGCTACGGCTGCATACAAACTGGGTGAGGGTGCTATGTATTTCTCTGCCTGTCCCGTCCTGCGGGATGAGAAGGCAGTGGAGAAGGGCTGGCGCGAGTCTGCCCAAACGGCCCTGGATGAGGCGGGGATCACCAAGGAAGATGTCGACATCTGGAATCTCTACATTGCCTATCCCTTTGCCATCCCCATGATGCTCGAAGCGATCGGTGTGTGCGAGAGGGGCACGGCCGGGAAATTCATCATGGAGGGGCACACATCGCCCGGCGGGAAATGCCCGGTCTCTACGATCGGGGACGCGGTGGGCAGGGGCCACACCGGTTCAGGGGTGAGCATGGCTACCTATGTGGAGACGGCCCGCCAGCTCATGGGTAAGGCCGGGGAAAGGCAGGTGTCGGGGGCCAAGCATGTTTTTCAGAACACAGCGGGCGGTTCCGGGATGAACAACATCGCAACTGTATGGGGGAGGGAATTGTCATGAGTGGTTACAAGAAGCCCTTACCGATTGTGCAGCCATGGACAGAGGAGTTTTGGAAGGCGACGAAACAGCACAAGCTGCTCGTCCAGGAATGCGGCGACTGCAAGGAGAAGATATTCTACCCGAGGAAATATTGCCCGGAATGCTGGTCATCCAACCTGGGCTGGTCCGAGGCGAGCGGAAAGGCAAAGGTGTTCAGCCACACGGTCACGATGGACATGGTGGAGCCGAAGTTCATGGAGGACCTCCCGTATGTCCTGGCCATGGTCGACCTGGAAGAAGGCGTGCGGATGATGACCCGCATCGTGGACTGCGTCCCGGAGGATGTCAAGATTGGCATGGACGTTGAGGTGGCCTTTGAGGATGTCACGGACGAGTTAGCCCTGCCCATGTTCCGGCCCGTCGGGGCCGAAGCGAGAAAGGCTGCGCCGAGTGAGGAAGAGGCGGCAACGGGCACGGTCGGTGGGGGGAAGAGGCCATGAGTCCGGAAACGTACGAAACGATCTCCTACGAGATAGGAGGAAAGAACAACGCAATCTGCAGGATTACCCTGAACCGGCCGGACAAGTACAATGCCATCGACCGGCAGATGGCCAAGGAACTCGTCGACGCCTTTCGAAGGATAAGAGATGTCCCCTCGGTGGGCGTCGTGGTGCTGTCCGGGGCTGGGAAATCGTTCTGTACCGGCGGCGATCTTTCCGTCTTTCCGTCCCTCGCCGAGCACCGGACTGCCATGGACTGGTTGGCCCATGAAGGCCTGGACGTGCAGAAGGCAATCACGGGATGCGAAAAGGTCGTAATCGGAAAGCTCCATGGGTATTGCCTGGCAGGCGGGCTGGAGCTTGCCCTCTGTTGCGACCTCCTGTATGCGACAGAATCGGCAAAAATGGGCACAACGGAAATCAATATGGGGATTTTACCGGGCTGGGGTGGAACCGCCAGACTGCCCAGAAGCATGCCGATCTTCCGTGCCAGAGAGGTGGTCTACAGCGGCCGCAAGGACTACACAGCCAGGGAAATGTATGAGATGGGTCTCCTCACCCGTGTATTCAAGGACGAGGAGTTCGAGGCGAAGTGCGAGGAGATGGTCCAGATCATAGGGTCCAAGAGCCCGATTGCGCTGCGCATGGGCAAGGAGATCATGGAGCGGTCTGCGGAAGGGGGCAGCATGGAGACGGCCCTGGCTGTTGAGAGAAACGGGATTCAGTGGTTGCAGAACAGCCCTGAGATACAGGCTGCCATGGATGTATTCAGAGAAAAGCCGGACCAGTTCACACAGCAACAGAAGACGAGCAACATTCAAGCCGACGTAAAGAAATAGGGGAGATAGAACGATGGATTTCGAATTCACCGAAGAACAGGAAATGTTACGCAACGAGATGCAGCGCTTTTGTAAGAAAGAGTTGACCCGAGAATATGTCCGGTGGATGGACGAGAACTGTGATTTCGTCCCGGATGAGCTCTGGAAAAAGCTCCAGGAGATCGGCTTCTTTGGTGCGAATGTGCCTGAGGAATTCGGCGGCCAGGGACTGGGGACCATCGAT
>JAUWSZ010000462.1 GCA_030609865.1 bacterium
GTGATTGCGGCTATTGGGGGTCTGCAATGAAGGTGTGGTATTTGCCCCACTCTCCATCGGCCTCGTCCTCGGCCTCGAAGCAGGGACGGAGAAGGAAGGCCCTCGATACAAGATCGAGGACGAGGACGAGGACGAGGACGAGATAGACTCAAGCAGTGATGGCAGATGAATTGCCAGAAACTGGGACAGAACTCATGAGTCACTCCACTAGCACGTCTCGATAACGCAGATGGGAACCGTCCCTTGGAATTCATTGCCGATTTTCATATTCACTCTCGCTATTCCCGCGCCACGAGCCGTGACCTGACGCTCGAGGCCCTGCACGCCTCCGCCCTTGAGAAGGGCGTTGCGGTCCTTGGAACCGGGGACTTCACCCACCCGGGATGGATGAAGGAGATCCGCGAGAAGCTGGAGCCGGCGGAAGAAGGCCTCTTCCGGCTTCGCGAGGATCTCGCAAGGGAAGTGGAGGAGCAGGTTCCGCCCGCGTGCGGCGGTCGGGTGCGGTTCCTCCTCACGAGCGAGATCAGCAACATCTACAAGAAGGACGGACAGGTAAGAAAGGTGCACAACCTGGTCTTCTCTCCCTCCATGGAGACGGCCCTCCAGATAGCGGGGCGGCTGGAGGCGATCGGCAACATCGCTTCGGACGGGAGACCGATTCTCGGGCTGGACAGCAGGAATCTTCTGGAAATCGTCCTGGAGAGCTCTTCCGATGCCTTCCTCGTGCCGGCCCACATATGGACCCCCTGGTTCTCCGTCCTGGGTTCCAAATCGGGCTTTGATTCGATCGACGCCTGTTACGACGACCTCGTGGGCGAGATCTTCTCCGTGGAGACCGGGTTGAGTTCCGACCCGGACATGAACTGGCGGCTTTCCGCCCTGGACCGCTTCACCCTGATGTCGAACTCGGACGCCCATTCGGCGGCCAAGGTCGGCAGGGAAGCGAATCGCTTCGACTGCGAGCCGTCCTTCTTCTCGATCAAAGAGGCCCTGCGGAACGGTGTCGGGAAAGGCTTCCTTGGGACGGTCGAGTTCTTCCCGGAGCAGGGCAAGTATCACCTCGACGGCCATCGCAAGTGCGGGAGCAGGATGGAGCCTCGGGAGACGCTCGAAAGGGGCGGTCTCTGCCCGGTCTGTGGGAAGAAGGTGACCGTGGGGGTCATGAACCGAGTGGAGACCCTGGCGGACCGGCCGGAGGGTGAGAGGCCGCCGGGCGCGTTCCCTTATGAGCGGCTCGTTTCGCTGGCAGAGGTGGTGGGCGAGGTGAGAGGCGCGGGTCCTCAGACAAAAGGGGTGCAGAAGGTCTACCGGCAGTTGCTCCAGCGGCTCGGGCCGGAGCTCGCCATCCTGACGCGGGTCCCGCTCGAAGAGATCGAGCACGAAGGGGGCAAGGTGCTGGTAGAAGGAATCAGGCGGGTGCGGCGGGCGGAGGTCAGGGTGGAGGCGGGCTACGACGGGGAGTTCGGGATCGTCAGGATCTTCCGGCCGGACGAGAGGGCGGAACTGGAGGGGCAGAGGACCCTCGCAGGGATGCCTCCACAGGAGGCGGGACCGGACAAGATCATAAAACGACCGAAGAGCGGGAAGAAGGAAGGAGCAAGCCTGTTCGATGTAATGGACGATGTGTCGTCGGCGCCTCTCTTCTCCAGGAAGAGGTCTTCCCTCTGGTCGGCCGAGCACATGGAACACCTGAACCCGGAACAGGCGCAGGCAGTTCTCTCCTCGGGGGGGCCAGTGCTCATCATCGCCGGGCCAGGAACCGGCAAGACCCTCACCCTTACCTACAGGATCGCCTTCCTCATCCGGGAGCGGGGCGTGCCTGCCGAGCGAATCCTGGCCGTGACCTTCACGCAGCGGGCGGCCCGCGAGATGGCGGATCGGCTGCGGGCGCTCCTGGGCGCTTCGGACGGTGAGATCCCGGTCCGGATCCGAACCTTTCATGCTCTCGGCGCGGAGATCCTCAGGGAGGCCGGGCCCTCCCTCGGCATTCCGCAGGACTACTTCATCCTTGGCCGAGAGGAATCGGCCGGGCTTCTCCGGCGCGCCGTGCCTTCCCTTGCCGGAAAGGATGCGAACGCCCTGCTGGAGGGAATATCCCAGGCAAAGAGGGATCTCGCCTATCCGGAAGACGGATCGGCGAGGATCGGCGATGCAACCTTTCTGCAAGCCTACGAGCTGTATCAGCAGACCCTGGAGGAATACAGGGCCCTCGACTATGACGATCTCGTTGCAAAGGCCGTGCGGCTGATGACCCGACTGCCTGATTTCGCAGACAAGGTTGCGGGCCGGTTCGCGGCCATCTGCGTGGACGAGTACCAGGACGTGAACCTGGCGCAGTACAAGCTCCTTCGGCTCTTTTCCGCAAAGGTGACAGACCTCTGCGCCATCGGGGATCCCCACCAGGCGATCTACGGGTTTCGCGGCGCAACCCCGGCCTATTTCCTGCAATTCGAGGAGGACTACCCACAGGGGAAGGTCGTTCGCCTGGTTCGAAACTACCGGTCCACGGAGAACATCCTGTCCGCCTCGGTGAAAATGCTGTCGAAAGGCATCGAAAAGGATCGCATTCCCACGCTCGTCCCGACCGAGAAGGCCGGCTCCAGGGTGCACGTGGGCGACCTGCCCACCGAGAAGGCGGAGGCGATCTTCATCGCCCACACCATCGAGCGCCTCATGGGCGGTACCGACTCCCTGTCGCTCTACTCAGACAAGGTTGCCGGCGACGAGGGCCCCGTGTGCGGCGGCTTCGGGGACATTGCGATCCTCTTCCGCCTGAAGGCCCTCGCGCCCGGCATCGAGCAGGCCCTCGCCTATCAGGGAATCCCCTGTCAGAGTGTGGGACAGGGAGATCGGCTGCGCGGCCGCGAGGGACGAGCGATCCTCGCCGTGCTTCGATGTCTCAGGAACCCGGAAGATCGGATCGCCTGCGAGATGGTTCAGGGGGAGTTCAAGAAGTCCCCCCAGGAGTTGCGCGAGCAGATGGAGCCCTACAGACGGGAGCGCGGCGGGAGACGCAGCTCGGTGCGGGAGTGGATCGAGGGCATTGGCGAGTTCGAGTGGCTCGACCTCGAGGAGGAATCCTGGAAGGAGGTGTGGGAGACACTCGTGCGGATGTCGGTCTCCTTTGGAAACGACTGGGACGCCTTCATGCGGAGCCTGGTCCTGTCTCAAGACTCGGACTTCCTCGAGAGGAAGGCGGAACGGGTGACCCTGGCCACGATGCACGCGGCAAAGGGGCTGGAATTCCCGGTGGTGTTTATCGCCGGCTGCGAGGATCTGCTGCTTCCCTGCCAGGTCGGCGCACAGGCGACGGATTTCGAAGAGGAGCGGCGGCTCTTCTACGTGGGGATGACAAGGGCCTGTCGGCTCCTGTACCTGACAAGGGCCCGTTCCCGGTTTCTGTATGGAGAGAGAAGGTCGTCACCCCCTTCCCGGTTCCTGGAGGACATCCCGGGAAAGAGGGTGAAGCGCGTTCGGCACGAAAGTAGGGAGGGGAAGAAGAAGCACGAGGACCCGCAGATGTCCCTGTTCAAGATGCCTACGTAGCATCGTGTCCCAAGCGTTGGGCCCGTGATTCTCGCCATTTGAGTTGTACAACGTAGGCATGGTATTTGCCCCACTATCGCTCGTCCTCGTCCTCGTCCTCGAAATCGGGCACGGGCACGATTCCCCCAATCGGGGGCAGCCAGTGAATTCATTGGCTATTAGGTTTTAGGTATTAGCCCAC
>JAUWSZ010000460.1 GCA_030609865.1 bacterium
ATGGAGGCCTTGAAATCGAGGCAAGGTACTCCCGGTTGGATCTTAACGACGGTGATGTCCAGGGGGGGAAGATGAACATCTTCACGGCGGGCGTGACCTGGCAACTGGTTCCCATCCTCAAGCTGAAATTCAATTACGTGAATGCGGACATTGCCAACCAGGAAGCCGACGACCGTGTGCACATCTTCCAGACACGGTTTGAGGTTGATCTATGATAAGGTTCTGACACCTAGCTCTTACCAGACGCCTTGATCCATCGTCTCCCGGCCTTGATGCCTGCCCGCAAGGCCGCTCTGTTCATTTCTTCGGTGCCGGCAGGTACCCGGTTGAGGACTGCCGTTTCCAGGCTTGTCACGGAAACGGCCTTGGTGATGGCCGCCAGAGCCCCCAGTGCCACTATATTGGCTGCCGCTTCCTTTCCGATCTCTGTTCGAGCGATTCGGGTAAACGGAATCGCTACGGCCCGGGTCGTTGGCAGGTGTTTGACAAGGGTAGCGTCTACGATGAGGGTTCCACCCGGCTTCAGGTCAAAAAGGTAGGTGTCACAGGCGCTCTGGTTCATTGCCAACAGCACATCCGGCTTGATGGCCTTCGGATAGTCGATCTCTTCTTCGCTGACGATTACTTCGGACTTGCTGGCCCCACCTCTTGCTTCCGGTCCATAGCTTTGCGACTGGCAAACGTATTTTCCGTCATAGACCCCGGCCGCCTCGGCCAGAATGACTCCGGCGGTTACCAGTCCCTGACCTCCCGAGCCGCTCAGTCGAATCTCGTATCGTTCCGACATGGTGCCCCCTGTTTGCAGGGGATATTCCCAGTCAAGTCCCCGTTTTGAAAGCAGCCTTCGCGCTTCTTTCCCTTTCTTCCAGCCTGGCTCCGGCCGCCTCTCGAAGCTTCCGGTATTCCCGGATGTAGATGGGAAGCTCTCGATCCACGAGAACCCCGATCGTGAACCTGTCCCGGAGTTCCTCCTCGGACATTTCCCTGGCCTTTTCGATCCCTATCGCCGCCTCCTTCTGCCACCTGAGCATCTCCACAGGGCCTCCCATCTTGTTCTTCTTGCCGTACTGGGTTGGGCAATGACTGATGACCTCCACAACACCGAAACCTCGCTTCCGGATGGCCATCTCGATCAGGTTGTCCAGAAGGCTTGCGTGATACACCGTGCCGCGGGCAACCAGGCTTGCACCGGCTGTTACGGCCAGTTCGGCAATGGAGAAGGCGTGCTCGATGTTGCCGAAAAGAGCCGTCGTCGCCCGTGCTCCATACGGTGTCGTGGGGGAATACTGTCCCCCGGTCATCCCGTAGATGCTGTTATTGACAATGATGGCGGTCAGGTTGAGGTTTCGCCTGGCAGCGTGGATGAAGTGGTTTCCTCCGATGGCCGTGGCGTCCCCGTCGCCCATGATGACAATCACCTGAAGTTTCGGGTTGGCCAGCTTCACCCCTGTGGCAAAGGTCAGGGCCCGCCCGTGCGTCGTATGCAGGGTGTTGAAATCCACATAGACGGGAAGCCTTCCGGAACAGCCGATCCCGGATACGAGGACGATCTCGTCCTTTTCGTACCCGGTGCGGTCGATGGCGCGAATCAGCGATCCGAGCAGGATGCCGTTGCCGCAGCCCGGACACCAGACGTGAGGGAACTTCTTGTCGTGGCGCAAGTACTTGTGAATCAGTGCGGTCACCTGTGCCATGGAAGGCCTCGCAACTTGGGGATCCCTTCTACATTCTCGTCAGGCGGACGAGTATCTCATTCGGTGTTATCAGATTGCCGTCGATGCGCCGGAGGGTTTCCACCCGGGACGCCCCTTTGTTCACCCGCTTCACCTCTCTGGACATCTGTCCCTTGTTCAGTTCGGGAACCAGGACGGCCCTGACCTTGCGCAGGTATGGCTCGACAATCGAGCGGGGGAACGGCCACAGGGACAGGAGTTGGAGAAGGCCTGCTTTGATCCCCTGTTTTCGGGCCTCCCGGACGGCATGCCGGGCCGACCGAGCCACCGAACCATAAGCGATCACCAGCACCTCTGCATCCTCTGCGTCTTCCTTGTGTACCATGTGAATCTCATGAAAGTGCTGCTCGATCTTCCGGTGAATCCGGTTTAAGAAGGTCTGTACCTCGTCGGATCGCTGCGTGGGAAACCCGCGCATGTCATGGATGAGGCCGGTCACGTGGTAACGGTATCCATCCCCAAAGGCGCCCATCAGAGGAACGCCGCGGGTATTGTCTTCATAAGGAATATACCACTCAGGAGGCATGTTGGGCCGGATACGATCCACGACCTCCATCTTTTCCGGGGGCGGAATGCGGATCATCTCACGGGTATGCGCCACCACCTCGTCCAGGAGCAGGATGACAGGGGTGCGGTACTTCTCTGAAAGGTTAAACGCCTTGACGGTCATGCAATAGCATTCAAAGGTGGTGGAGGCTGAAAGAACGAGGATGGGGTGATCACCGTGCGTCCCCCACCGGGCCTGCATCACATCTGACTGGCTCACGCTGGTAGGCAGTCCTGTGCTCGGACCTCCCCGCATGACGTTCACGATGACGCAGGGAACTTCCGCCACACAGGCAAACCCCAGGTTCTCCTGCATCAGAGAAAACCCGGGCCCGCTCGTCGCGGTCATCGCCTTTGCACCTGCAAGCGAGGCGCCGATGACGGCGCCCAGGCTGGCGATTTCATCCTCCATCTGAATGAAGGTGCCGCCCTTGGCTGGCAGCTTCCAGGACATTTCTTCGCTGATTTCCGTTGCCGGCGTGATTGGATATCCTGCGAAAAAAGCACATCCTGCTGCCAGCGCCCCTTCAACCACGGCCTCGTTTCCCTGAAGGAGGACTCTCTGCCCGTTTTTGGATCGGTGGTTCACGGCTCCTCTTCCTTCGTGCGGTCTTTTATTCGGCTTCGTCGTCTTTCCGGTGTTTCCTGGGGCGAACGCTGATGGCGAAATCAGGGCAATGGATCTCGCACCAGCCACATCCGCTGCAGAGGTCCGGACGGGTGACCAGGGGAGAGTGCTCTTCGTCCTGTTCCAGGCAACCCTTGGGGCAGAACGCGACACAGATTCCGCAGAATTTGCACCAGGCTTCAAAGATGTCGATTCTGTACTGCTTGGCCGGATCTATCGATCTGATCTCCGCTTGCTCGATGCTTTGAATATCCGGTGCCTCCAAGGGTAAATTCCCTCCTGTTGTCCTTTACCGATTTCCGCACGTGTCTTGAAGATCGTCCATATTCCAGACCAGCTTTAGAGAAGGGCCTCTTATTTTTTGACCCTCCCGACTCCTAGTTGCCCTGGAATCCACAACATCTGCGGGTTCTCTTTCTGGACACACAATTACCTTTTCAGTATTATGTTCTCCTTCGAGGCCAGATTATTATGATTTCAAAAGGCAGTCCTAAGGAAGGAAGGAAAAATGAAGGGACCCGCACTGCTTACGGAAAAGAGGGGACACATTTTTGTCGTGACGCTTAACCGTCCGGACAAGAAGAATGCGGTGAATGCTGAGGTTCTTTGCCGCCTAAACGATGCCTGGATAGAGCTCGATGAAGACCGCGAATTGCGCGTGCTCATCCTCACGGGAGCCGGAGAGAATTTCTGTTCCGGAATGGATCTTGGGGTTATCGGGAAGCTTACCTCCGGGGCGCCTCCGGAGGACGAGTATGAAGAGCGTCTTCACAAAGATATGAATATCATCTTCAATGGGTGGCTCAAGACTTACCGTCCGAAAAAGCCTGTGATCGCTGC
>JAUWSZ010000205.1 GCA_030609865.1 bacterium
CCGAGGCGGACATCTTCTATTCGTACGGCCTCACCGAGGCCAGCGGTGGGACCGTAACGGTCCTTCCTCCGTCCAGGCTGCTCGACAAGGACGGTTCCATCGGAGTCGTCAGCACGATCCTGGACTATCGAATCGTAGATTCGGAGGGGAACCCCGTCCAGAAGGGGGAGGCGGGAGAGTTCCTCCTGAAAGGTCCCTGTGTCGTGCCGGGCTACTACCGGAGGGATGACGAGTCAAGAATCACCCTCGAACGAGGCTGGCTCCACACGGGCGATGTGGTCCGGGAGGATGAGGACGGCTTTCTTTTCTTCGTGGACAGGTGGAAGGACATGATCAAGACGGGCGGAGAGAATGTGTTCGCCAAAGAGGTGGAAGACGCTCTCCTCACCCATGCAAAAATCCAGGAGGTTGCCGTCTTCGGCCTTCCGGATCCGAAATGGGGGGAGAAGATACACGCTGCGGTTGTCCTCAACCCGGGCGAACAGGCAACAGAGGATGAACTCCTGGCGTATGCCAAGGAGAAGCTGCCCGGCTACAAGCGCCCGAAGGTCGTCTGCTTTCTCGACGAGCTTCCCCGGAATCCGAGCGGCAAGGTTCTCAAGTACAAGCTGCGGGAAGGCCACGAGGAAGCGCCGTGATCGCCTGTCTCTTTGCAAGATTAGAATACATAATGTAATTTAATAGGCCAGTTATGTGAAAGAGTTGAAGTATTACATAATATTTAGAAGCACTCATGACTATACACAAACGGTACCGGGTCTCGGACGGGCGGACACGTTGACGAGTTGAGAGAGGATCGAGGAAACCCTATACTTCCCATATCAAGTCATGTGTGAACGGAGAGAGGCGAATGGGTGAGAGGCAGGAAGAGAAGGATCCGGGCTCGCAACTTCAGGAAACCAGGTGCCTCGAATTCATGGGGACGATTGTTCGAATCGATCAGACCATCCAGCACACGGCGCCGAAAGGCCTCAAGTATGTCCTGTTTCACGACCGGAGGAAGATCTACAGCAAGATCCTCCAGTGGTTTGCATTGCATTACCTGACCCCTCCACCGTTTAGGGTCAAGCTGCAGGCATGGCGGGGTGTCGAGTTCAAGGATCCGAAGAGTGTGTTCATCGGGGATGGGGTGAACTTCGACGAACGGTTGCCCGCGAGCATTTCACTCGGCAGAGGTGTATGGATTGCCGCGGGATGCCGCATCATTTCGCACCGGTTCATATCCTACAGATTCATCGAGAAGGCTGATGTGGTCTTCGAGGATTACGTTCGTGTTGCCGTAAACGCAGTGATCATAGGCCCTGCCCGCATAGGGGAGGGCGCGATGATTGCGCCGGGTGCCATAGTGACCAAAGACGTTCCTCCTTATACCATCGTCAGTGGCCCTATGGCCAAACCGATCGGTCCGGTACCGAAGAAGATCGTCGATTACGAGCTTCTGGTGAAAGGGGATTTCGAGACGGGGACTTCGATGCAGAAGCTCCCGCCGGCCGGTTCAGAAAAGACGGGAGGCGGATAGAGAAACAGAAGAGAGTTACCGCCCTCCGTTGCCCGTACCGTTCATCCAGGCGTCTCCTCTCCAAGATTTTTCCGCAGGCCTATCAGGATGTTCGCGTGACCCTTGTTCGGCCTTCCGGTTTTCGGGTGATGAGGGATCTCTGCTTGCCCGCTTTACAAGGTGTGTTTGCACTAATACAATTAATGGGTTAGCCGTACTCGACCCCCGTTTTCGGCCTCGGGAAGCGTTTTTTCTTTATAACGTGGTTTTTCCAGGGGCGGGTCTCAATAAAGAAGATCCCCCAGCGGCTAAACGTTCCTATCTCCCGAGCCGAAGAGATATAATTATATATGGTTCTCCAAGGGAAGAGGAAAATGACGTCACAAAAGCCGAATGATGACAGCCGACTCAGATCGAGACTCCAGGAAACCCCCATTGCCGTGATCGGGATGGCGTGCCTCTTTCCACAGGCCAGGAATGCCAGGGAATTCTGGGACAACATCGTCAACAAGAGGGATTCCATTACGGATGTGCCGAGCAACCGTTGGGACGTGAAAGAGTACTATGACCCGGACCCGAAGGCCCCTGACAAGACGTATTGTAAGCGGGGGGGCTTCCTGCCGGAGATCGATTTCGACCCGATGGAATTCGGGATGCCCCCGAACATCCTCGAAGTGACGGATGTCTCGCAAATGTTGTCGCTGATCGTGGCGAAGGGGGCCCTGGACGATGCACGGTACGGAGATTCCAGCGACTTTGATCGGGACCGCATCGGCATCGTCTTGGGCGTCGGGGGTGGTCAGAAGCTCATTACGCCCTTGACCACCCGCCTGCAGTATCCTGTCTGGAAGAAGGTCCTCACGAAGAGTGGGCTTTCCGAAGAGGACGCGGAAATCATCGTCGAAAAAATCCGTAAGGCTTACATCCCCTGGGAAGAGAACTCCTTTCCGGGCATGCTCGGGAACGTCATCGCCGGAAGGATTGCCAACCGACTGAACCTGGGGGGCACGAACTGCGTCGTGGATGCGGCCTGCGCCAGTTCCCTGACGGCACTGAAGATGGCGGTCAGTGAACTTCTTGAATGCCGAAGCGATATTATGCTTGCGGGAGGCGTGGACACGGACAACTCCATCTTTATGTACATGTGCTTCAGCAAAACCCCGGCCTTCACAGACGGGGAACGCTCTTCACCGTTTGACATCGATTCGAACGGCATGATGGTGGGGGAAGGCATCGGCATGATGGCCCTGAAGCGCCTCGAGGATGCGGAGCGGGACAACGACCGAATCTATGCCGTCATTCGGGGCATCGGCACCTCGAGCGACGGCAGGTTTTCGAGCATCTACAACCCAAGACCCGAAGGGCAGGTAAAGGCTCTCAGAAGGGCCTACGAAGACGCCGGGATTCACCACTCGACCGTCGGATTGGTCGAGGCACACGGCACAGGTACCAGGGCGGGAGACCCGTCCGAGGTGAAGGCGCTCAAGGACTTCTTTGGGAAGGAAAACGGGAGGACGCAGTACATCGCACTGGGAAGTGTGAAATCCCAGATCGGCCACACCAAGGCCGCGGCCGGCTCTGCCGGCCTCATCAAGGCCGCCATGGCGCTCTACCACAAGATCCTGCCGCCCACCATCAACGTGAAAGAACCGAATCCGAAGTTCGAACTGGACGAGTCGCCCCTCTACGTGAATACAGAGACGCGGCCGTGGATCCACACGGAAGACGACCTCCCGAGGCGTGCGGCGGTGAGCTCCTTCGGGTTCGGAGGCACGAACTTCCATGTCGTGCTCGAAGAGTATCAGAAGAAGGCGACCGGGCCGTATCGGCTCCACGGGGTGCCGCACGGTCTTCTCCTTTCTGCGGCCACCCCGGAAGCGCTCCGAAAAGAATGCAATCGGGTACTGGTCGTCTTGGGGTCCGAGGATGCGGGAAAGAACCATCGAGCGCTTCTCGAGTCCTGCAGGACGTCCGAGATTCCCCGGGAGGCGGCACGCATCGGGTTCGTGAGCGAATCCCTCGAAGAGACCCGCGAACGTCTGAAGCTCGTCCTGGAGGCCCTCGAGAGCAGAGGAGAGGAGGAATCCTGGAGCCTGCCCAAGGGGGTGTATTACCGAAAGAGCGGCATGGACTTCGAGGGCAAGGTCGTGGCCTTGTTCTCCGGGCAGGGATCGCAGTACCTGGAGATGGGCAAAGAGGTTGCCTGCAGCTTTCCGACCCTGCTCGACGCGTACAGGGAGCTGGACCGGTTGTTCGTGGAAGATAAGAGGACCCCCCTGTCGGAGGCGGTGTTCCCGAGGCCTGCCTTCGATCGCGATCAAAGGAAGGTCGACGAAGAACACCTGAGGAACACGGAGTTTGCCCAACCTGCCATCGGCGTGCTTTCGTCCGGGTTGTACAGGATTCTGGCCGAAGCCGGCTTCAAGCCCGATTTTGTCGCGGGCCACAGCTTTGGGGAACTGACCGCCCTCTGGGCGGCTCAGGTCCTGAGCGACGAGGACTTTTTCGGCCTTGCGCGGGCAAGGGGCAGGGCTATGGCGGCTCCGGAGGATCCCGGGTTTGATGCGGGGACCATGGTGGCGGTCATCGGAGATGTGGAAGAGATTCGAAAAGAGGTCGACAAGGAACCTGCCGGAACCGTTGCGAACCTGAATTCGAAGCAGGAAGTCGTCCTGGCCGGCCCGACAGAGGAAATGGCCGCCTTGCAGGAACGACTCAAGGAAAAGGGTTACCGGGTCGTTCCGCTGCCCGTGTCTGCAGCCTTCCACACCCCGCTCGTCGGTCATGCGCAGAAGCCGTTTGCCAAGGCCATTCGGGCCGCGAAATTCCGTAGCCCGCAATGTCCGGTTTATTCGAACACAACGGGTCATCCGTATGCCGAAGACCCCAAGGCCATCCAGAAGACCCTGGCGGAGCACATCCTCAACCCTGTCCTGTTCAAGGAAGAAATCGAGAATATGTACAAGGATGGGGGGAGGCTCTTCGTGGAGTTTGGCCCTCGAGGCATCCTGACCAAGCTCGTGGGCAACATCCTCGAGGGAAGACCTCATACGGCCGTGGCGCTGAATCCGAGCCCGAAGCGAAGCAGTGACCGACAGCTTCGACAGGCGGTCGTCCAATTGCGTGTTGCCGGGCTGCCCTTGCGGGACATCGACCCGTACCGTGCGGAGGAACCGATCGAGGATGGGAAGCGCGGAGGGCCGGCGACCGTAAGACTGACCGGGGCGAACTATGTGAGCGAAAAGACGCAGAAGGCCTTCCTGGATGCGCTGGACGACGGTCATCAGATTGCGGGTTCCGTGAATGCGACGCCCGCCTCCGGCCCGGGGCAGGCCCCGCCCGGAGCGAAACCCGCGACAGAAGCGGGGAGGGTTCTGGAAAGCCTGGAGAAGGGGTTGGAACTCTTCTTCAAACATCAAGGCGAAACCCTGCAGGTTCATGAGCAGTATCTGAATCATCACCTGGAGTATACCCGAACGTTCTATGACCTGATGCGGCAGCAGTCTTCTCTCGTGGGAAGTGGGCCTTCCGGGTACGTGGTGGAAGGCCTGGAGCGAAGCATGGCCGGGTTTCACGACCACCAGGGAGAGACCCTGCGGGTGCACGAGCAGTATCTGCGAAGCCAGGCCGAGGCATCCAAGTCCGCCATTGAGGTTTTGAGGGAGCAGTCTTCCCTGGTGACGGGGCGCGCCCCCGCACCGACCCGGAGGTCGGCCGTTTCGGCCGCCGTTCCTTCGTCTGCACCCATTGCCATGAAGACCGAGACCGCCGAGACGCTCTCGGCACGAGAGCCGGAGCCGGTTGCGGCCCCGGCGGCGGTTGGTCCCGGGATCGCGGCCTTGACCGAGGCGATGCTGCAGGTGGTGAGCGAGAAGACAGGCTACCCGGTGGAGATGCTCGAGCTGGATATGGAGATGGAGGCGGATCTGGGGATCGACTCGATCAAGCGGGTGGAGATCCTGGGCACGATGATGGATCAGTACCCGAACCTGCCGGAGATGAACCCGGAGGAGCTTGCCGAGTTGAAGACCCTGGGGCAGATCGTGGGGCACATGGAATCTTGCCTGTCTGCCGGGGTGGATGCAACCCCTGCGGCACCCTCATCGGCGTCGGTACCGGCGGTCGTCCCTGCAGACGCGGCACCCGGCATCGAGGCCCTGACGGAGGTCATGCTGCAGGTGGTGAGCGAGAAGATGGGCTACCCGGTGGAGATGCTCGAGCTGGATATGGAGATGGAGGCGGAC
>JAUWSZ010000114.1 GCA_030609865.1 bacterium
ATCGAGTAGTAGACCCAGAGGGCCACGAGACCAACCCAGGCGATGTTGACCAGGACAAAAAGGATGAGGGAAGAGCGCGATCCGAAGCCTCTCTGCACCGGGTTCCTCCGTCTTTCTTGGCCGATTAAGATTCATTCTAAGCAAAAACCGGGAAACCCGCAAAGCGACGAGCCTTCCCGCCCGCCACGACCGCCTCAGCCCGCATATTTCACGAGACTTCGCCGCTCGCAGCAGAAGGCTTCGTGCAATATGCGGGTTAGCCCGCTGTGAATGGCTCCTCCTGGGATTCCGCGGCCACCAGGAGTTTGCGGATCGTATCGATCTTCGGCCTCACATACCGCTGGCAGTAAGGCAGGAATTCCTGGGGGAGGGGTTCCAGGCTATTCCTCAGCCAACGCATGAAATCTTCCGCAGATGCACGTAACGGTTCAGTCGTGTGGGATATCTCACGGCTCAGGTTCTGCACCCGGTTCTCCCACTCCCTCCAGAGGCGTTGGTAGCGGTTGTCGACTTCCCTGGACCATGCCTCCAGGGCCTTCAGCTCTCGCCGGTGTCCTCGCACCTCGCGGCGGATCCAGAGGGTAAGAAGGCTGCCCATGATTCGGACTTGTGCATTGTAAAGCCTCTCTCTTGGGCCAGAGAGGAGATGGCGGAAGGCCTCCTTCCAGGAGTAGAAAGCCTGATGGGAACGAATAAGCTCCTCCTGAAGGAGGTGGGGCGACATCTTGGCAGGCCGAATCACCACATGATGGGCATCATACAGATGCCATTTTCGGCTGAGCACCTTCCCCTCCTCCGAATACCGGGCCGTCAGGGGCGTGCCGGGGAGGGTGGTCAGGGCGAAGAACTGGGCCGTACCCATCCTCATCCTCTTTGCGAAGGCGACCGTATCCCGGACCGTTCCAACCGTGTCCGCGTCCGAACCCAGGACAAACATGCCGTGGATCGACAGGCCTGCCTGATGAAAGCGCCGTATCGCATCCTCGTTCTTCTCCCGACTCGTTCCCTTGTTGAAAAGATCGAGGGTCTCCTGATTGATCGACTCGAATCCGACGTAGACCTTCGTACAACCCGCTCGCTTCATCAGGGCGAGCAGGTCCCGGTCCTGGGCCGCTTCGACCCTGACCTGGGCACCCCACCAGGGCATGCGAATCCCCTTCTCGAGGATCTTCTCCAGGATCGCCTTTGTCCGGGCCGGCCTGGCGTTGAAGTTGTCATCGCCGAAGAAGATGGGCTTGCGGGTCTGTCGCAGGGTGTGCTCGATCAGTTCCACGGCCCGGTCTGCATCGAGAAACCGGTACCCACATCCAAACTGAGAGATCACGGCACAGAAGTCACACCGGAAGGGACAACCACGAGAGGTGACGACCACGCTGTTGTTGATTCCCTTCCGGACCGCTGCCGGATACACCGGGAAGGGGAGCGCCGACAGATCTTCACTGGCCAGGAAGGGTCTCTCCGGGTTGTGATGGATGTCCCCGTTCCGGTCCCGGTACGAGATCCCCTGAACGTCCTCCAGAATTGGATCCACCCTGTCCTCGGCGAGCCTCTCCATCAGTTCCACGAGACTCGCGTCTCCCTCACGCCGGACGACCACGTCGCCGTGCTGTAACGCTTCTTCCGTCAGGGCCGTCACGTGCGGCCCACCGAAGACCGTCCAGATCCCCGGGTTCAGGCCCTTCAATCGCCGAGCCAGTTCATAGCCGGGTGGCTGGGTCCGCGTGATCGAAGAGATCCCGACCACGTCGAAGTCGGCCAATGCTTGCAGTTCTTTCGAGTGAAACCTTCCCCCATGCCGATTGTACAGGGGATTGTAGGTCGTGATCGATGGAAAGCCCTGTTTGCGCAGAATCGCAGCGAGCAGGTCAATGGCCCGGGAGGGCAATCGGACCATCGAGTCAAGATCCTTAATTCTGGGCCCCCAGAGGGTCCCGTCCTTGGTTGCATACGGCTCGATCAATCCGATGCGCAGGTCCTTTTTCATGATGCTGCTTCCTTTGCGTGTTCCGTGAGGCACCCCGCTGACCCGCAACGGCGGCAGCAGGGTGGCGTTTACGCGGTCTCATCAAGCGTAACACACGCCACCCTGACTTGGCAGACGTTCTCTGTAAAAGATTTGTAACATTGACAGAGAACACAGAGGCCCCTATCCTTCTTGTCAAATCAACGGTATGGAAAGAGAATGAAAGAGAACGGCTGGAAAACAGTACGCCCCTTCGCCCGTCCTCGGGTTTCCGCCCGGAAGAGCTGTACGGCACTCCTTTTCATCGTCTTGTGTGCCGCGGCCGGGTGCTCCGTCAAACCCGATTACCAGGAGGCCCGTGCCCTCGACACGCCCGAAGCTTACGAAGTGTTCCTGGACAAACATCCGGACGACAAAGAGTACTCCCCGCGGGCAAAGCGACATCTGGAGAGACTCACCTTTGAGGAAGCCCGAAAGCAAGACACTTTCGGAAGCTACACACAGTTCTTGAAGAAGTATCCCTATGGAAAATACGCGGCGCGGGCCCAGCAGGCGGCGGAGGACATACATGCGAGTGAACTCGGGATCCAGTTGTACCGGAGACAGCCGGCGGACTTCTATGCCTGGGTGAGCAACCGGCGCCTGCCCTACCGAATCCTGGTCCGCTCATCGAGCCCGGATCCGGCCGGGACCCGGCACCTCGAAAGGAAATGGTACTCGGAACTCGTACGAAGGGGGCTGTTCGTTCCAATGGATCCCCAGAAGACGTATCGGGTGTCGCCGGATCTCACGCTCTACCTGAGGGAAACGGTCATCCTTCTGTGCGTCAAGCCCCTGGCCCTCGTGGAGGCCGAGGTTCGCGTCAGAGGGAACACCGTGCAGACATACCGTGTTGCGGCCGACCACATCGAGCAGTACCTTCTATACGAAATCTTCAAAGACCATCAGCTGTACGACACGCTCCTACGTGCCCCGGAAGAAGCCGTTCGGACCGTTGAGAAACGCTTCGAACAGAGGCGAGAAGAACTCCCCCTGGAGGGCTCCCTGGCCCTGGAATTCGAGATCACCCAGCAAGCCTCGGAAGAGGATCAAGAGGTGATCAGGGAGTTCGTGGAGTTCCTGAGAGAACTGCCCCTCTATAAGGGATTCCATGCGTATCCCCGGGGCCGACCGTCGAACCGCGTCACCTCCCGGAGGCTCTACCTGGGCGTGAATCAGGAGACCCATTCACCGCAAGCCTCCAGGCGGTGGCGTTCGGCCGGCTCTTCCGTGGACTGGAGCGATTGGAACACAAAGTGGATCCTGGAGGACAGAGACTACTTCTTCAAAAAGATGACCCTGGACCTGCTCGATCTCCTGACGGCCCCGGAGGACTGAAAGCCCCGGCAGGGGTGTCTTGGAAATTCTGCCCCAGTTTCTGGCAATCCATCTGCCATCACTTGGAATCTGTCTCGTCCTCGTCCTCGTCCTCGTCCTCGATCATGTGCCGCGTGCTTTCTTCACCCATATGAGTTGATGGAGAGAACCAATACGTCGCTTCTTGGCTTCCGGCGAGTCGCTCCGTTCTACGATCAGATCGGTAGCCCAGGCAACGAATTTCCTTTGCCCTTTGATGCCCCGCGACAATCCCCTTTCTTCGGTTCGAGGACGAGGACGACGACGAGGACGAACGATAGTGGTACTAGCCTCTAGGCTTCGAGTGAACACCATTTCGCAAACCGGTACGCATCCCGGGCAGCGTCCGGGGTCTGCCAGACGAAGAAACCCTCCCCGCCCTGCTCATCGGCAGCCGGGGCCCTGCTCCGGATGTCAAAGAAGTCGTCTTCCGTGTAGGCACCCCTTCCGCGGGTCTTCTCCCGCATCCGAAAATAGAAGACCTCCCCCGAGAAGGGCCTACTGAGGAGTGGATCGACCGCCGCCACCAAACCGCATTCCCGGCAGAGGGCCTCTGTCTCCTGCTCCTCCCATATCCCATCCGGCTCCCAAATCAGGTGATAGGGGCCCCTTTCGATGGAGTCGAAGAAGCGAACCAGGTTTTCCCTGTTTTGACGGGTGGGCGTGAAGGAAGCAGGCGTATGGAACACGATCGCCTTTGCATCCAGGATCCGGGCAGCCCTCTCGACGATCTCCCAGGCCCAGTGCGTCTGCTCGGTGGGCTGGAAAGAACCGAATCGGTCCCGGGCTGCCTGTTCCCATGGACGCCGAATCCTCTGATACCCCGGATACGTTGGGGGATGGGTGATGAGCTGCCATGCTCGAATCGAAAAAGCAAACCCCTCCGGCGCCTCCCTGCGCCACCGCGCGAGGGTACGTTCCGTGGGAGGATCGAAGAAGCTCTCTTGAGCCTCAACCAGGTTGAACCGCTGAAAATAATCGGAGAGCTTCATCGAGAAGCCAGCACAGCCGACCCTCCAGGGACTCCCTGGGATCTTTCCTGTTATCATTCCCGGTAACTCTCTTTCTGGCAGGCCGTTCTCGACAGCCGGCTAGGGAAGTGTCTCATAAGTTCTGTCCCCGTTTCTGGCAATTCATTTGCCATCACTGTTTGAGTCTATCTCGTCCTCGTCCTCGTCCTCGATCATGTACCACGCGCTTTCTTCACGGACAGGACTCTTGAGCCGCGGTACTAGGGCATAGCCTGCTTCCCGTCGACGGAACCCTTCGAGGGCTGTTTTCGCCTCCGGTGAAGGTCCTCTTGAAGGGCGCGCCAACGGTGAAACTGGCTGCCGATCACGGCGAGCTGCTCCTTGTCGTCCACATCCAGGGCTGCGCCTCCGTAGGTGGTCGTGGTCATGGCGAATCGAGTTCTCAAAAGAGCGCCGATATCCTCTGTCACCTTGCCCTTGTCGAGAAACCTGCGCAGCAGTCGATTCAGGGGCATCCAGGGGATCCGCCCCAAGACACGGCATATGTGGAGGAGGCAGAACCGGAAGACCATCCCGAGTGTCAGTTCGGGCAGACCCAGCAGCTCGCGGAGAAGGAGCAGCATATTCTTCCACTTCTTCTGATAGCGAAACCGGTACATCAACTGAGCGTACTGGGGATTGACCACCCGGAAGACCCGGATCATGTGCAGATTGTTCTGACGCTCCAGTGAATCTTTGAAATGAAAATAGGCAAGCCTTATCCCCGGCGTTCCTCTCTCTGGATAGTATGGTTTCAGGGCCTCCTCGGATGTCATGCCCACCACGTAGTCGTAACGGCGCATGTCACACCCTTCGATGAACTCCTCCAACTCGTAATGGGTCAGCAAGGGCATGTCCGATCCCAGGAAGAGAACCGCCTTGCCCTCATACCGCGCACGAAGGGTTTCCTCGGGCAGGGCTGTTCCGTCCGGCCGTTGAGAGGGAAGGGTCGCGAGAAACGTGTTCCACCCGTTCTCGAAGAGCGAGGTCCACTGCTCGACAACGATCACCTCCTTCTGCCCTTTTCCCCCGATTCCCTCCCTCTCCAAGGCCTCGAGGATCCTTTCCCTGGGCCCCACGACGAAAATCCGGGTAACGTACCGACAACGCTGCAATGCGGAGATCGCGTGGGCGATCACAGGAATGCCCTCTATCTGGAGCAGCGCCTTGTTCTCTCCACATACGGGCTTGTAGGCATCCCGGTCGCCGGCCAGCACCACGGCATCCAGCGCCTCCTTCTGGTCATTCCACTCGTCAGACATCAGACGTCCCCGTTTCACCGTCAACCTATGAGCCCCTGAAAGGTTCGGATTCCCTTTTTACTAGAACAGGGAAAAGCGAAGCAAGTCCTTTCCACGGGGCAGCGATTTCTCACGGGTCTGCAGTCGAGCAACCGTCTTCCGATCTTTTTTTCCTGCTCGGCCCCATTTTGCCATTTTTACCTTGAAATATATGTTTTAATATATTATGAAAGACGAAAATTAACCACCTCACAAAGGATCGATTTCTCAATTGCCAGGCAGAGACCTCGGGCTGGATTCCGTTTTATAATACGATTAACAAACAGAGGAGGAGAAGGGGTATGACAAAGGCCGAATTGATTGACAAAGTCGCACAGCAAATCTCCAAGTCCGCAGATGTCAGCAAGAAGGCAACGGGGGAAATCATCGACCTCGCCGTTGCAGAGGTCGCAAAGGCGATCAAGAAGGAAAAGCGATTCAGCTACCCCGGCTTCGGGACCTTCAACGTGAAGAGCCGCAAAGCACGTAAGGGGCGCAACCCGCAGACCGGCGAGGTCATCAACATCAAGGCCAGCAAGTCGGTTTCGTTCAAGCCGGCCCCTGAATTGAAGAAGAAGCTCTAACCTCAGAACGGGCCCATAAAAGAATGCCGGGGGGCGTCCCTCCCGGCACTCTTCTGTTCTTCGGTTCAGCGCTGTATCAGGAGCCGGTCTACTTCTTCTCCTGTGCTTCGTCAAACCGTTCGAACTGCATCGTAAACGTGCCCCGGCCTTTGCTGGCGGAGCGCAGATCCGTGGAATACCCGAACATCTCCGACAGAGGGATGGAGGCACGGATCTCCGTGATCTGCCTCTTGGGAAGAATCTCGAGAATTCTTCCTCTTCGGGCCTGCACATCCCCGATGACTCCACTCGCGTACTCCTCCGGAACGATGATGTCAACCGACATGATCGGTTCGAGGAGGATGGGGTTCCCCCGTCCATAGGCCCGCTGAAACGTGGTCGCCGTCGCGATTCGGAAGCCGAGAGGCGTCGACACGCCCTCCCTGTACTCTGCTGAGAGAATCCTGCCCTGCACATCCACAACGGGGTACCCTCCGAGCGAACCGCTCACGCAGGACTCTCGAAAGGCCTCCTCAATGGCCTGGATGCATTCGGGAGGGAGCAGGACTTCCTCGGGCAAGTCGGAGACGATCTGAATCCCTGAGCCACGAGGGTTGGGGGCTATCTCCAAGAGGACAACCCCGGACTGCTGCTTTCCGTTGATCTCCCGCGAGAACTCCCCCCGTTCCTCCACCGCCTGGGTAATCGTCTCGCGATACACGACCTGGGGTCGGCCAACGTTGGCTTGGACGAAGAATTCCCTCGTCAGCCTCTGCACCAGGACGTTCAAATGCAACTCCCCCATACCGGAGATGAGGGTCTGACCGGATTCCTC
>JAUWSZ010000097.1 GCA_030609865.1 bacterium
CCGCTCGAAGCCGCAATACGGCTTTCTTCCCGTTCAATTACGAGCTTAATCCGCCCTACTCCGGCGGATTAAGCCGGATTTATCGTGTTTTTTGGCCTGCTCTTCTGTCGGAAGCTCGGTTTCGGAGGCGGGGATTTCCTGGGAGATGTTCAGGATGATCAGATCCGAAGAGGCATAACAATATAACGATATTTTAAATCATCCTTTTCTCTCATCACACACGGCTTGAATCCAGCCCCAAACTCGATACATATCTCCCCCCTGACGGTCTGAAGAAAATCAAGAAGGTATCGCCCGTTGAAGGCAACCTCAAAAGGCTCCCCTTGATAGACCACATCCACTTCTTCCTCCGCTTCCCCGATTTCAGGGCTGTTCGAAAAGAAAGTCAACTTGCCGGGTTGCACCGAGAACCGAATGCCCTTTGACTTCTCCGTCGATAGAACGGAGACCCTTCGAAGGGATTCCTCCAGCACCGAGGCATCCGCGGTTATGGTACTCTCGATCTGACCTGGGAAAACCGCACGGTAGTCCGGAAATTTTCCCTGCACGAGACGCATGATCATCGAGAGGTTGTCTTTTCGTATGAAGGCATTCTCCTGAAAAAGCCCGAATTCGAGATCTCCCCCCCCTTCTTCCATCAGCCTTCGGATCTCTTGAACACCCTTTTTCGGGAGGATGATATCCCGTTCCTGTCCTTCCGGATCATTCTGAAAGCCTGAGAGACAATCCGTGTCCGCGAGTTTCCTTTCACAGAAGGAGAGTCGATGACCGTCGGTCGAAACCATGCGAAGAACGGTCTCGTCGTTTTCACGAACCATGTGCGTAAGGATGCCCGTGAGTGTGTAACGTGTCTCATCCAATGAAACGGAAACGAAAACCTTTTGTATCATTTCCAGGAGTACATCAGCGGAAAGCTTGATCGATTCGGTTGTTTCGATGGCTGGAATCTTCGGAAACTCCTCGGGAGACAGGGAGCGAAGACGAAATCGGCTTCTTCCTGCTCGAATCTCGAGTTGTTCCTCTGTCTGCTTGAGATGGATTTCTCCTTCGGGAATCTCTCGGATGATTTCAAAGAATTTTCTGGCGTGTATGGTGGTGCTGCCTGCTTTCACGATCTGTGCATCGCAGGCCTCTGTAACACCTACTTCCAGATCGGTTGATGAGAGCCTCAAGGCTGATGATTCGGTCTCCATGAGAATGTGTGCAAGAATCGGAAGAGTTGTTTTTCTCTCAACGATGTTCTGTGCCCTTTGCAGATGAGAGAGCAATTGACTTCTTTGTATTTTCACTTCCATAAGCGGTTCCTCACCGGTTGGGGATAGATCATTTCTTAAGAAATCTGTATCTTTTTCTTCTTATAAGCCTTTGACATTGTTGAAATCTGGTCTAAGTTCTTGTTTTTTCTTAAATAGATTTAAACACCTTTTTTACAGGTTCTGCAGAATATCTTTTCCCATCCGGTGTTTTCAACAAGAAGCAGACGTTTACCTCACACGGTTTCAAAATATCTAAGCCATCAGAGATTTCCTTACTAGCTCAATGTCCCTCTGCAGATCAGAGTCGACCTCGATGAGCGAAGCAATTTTCTTAACGCCATGAATAACCGTTGCGTGGTCTCTTCCGCCGAATCGGCTGCCGATCTCGGGAAAGGACTCGGATGTCAGCTCTCTGCAGAGGTACATGGCGATCTGTCTCGCTCGCGTGATCGGTTTCGCCCTTTTGGGAGATTTGAGGGCCCCCGACTTCAGACCGTAATGCTTCGCAACGTTTCGGATCACTTCTTCAATCGAGATCAAGCTTCTTTTCGTGTCAAGAATGTCCTTAAGGACGTTCTTGCACATGTCGACGGATATAGGCGCGGCGGACATCTCCGCGAAGGCCTTCAGGCGCGTCAGGCTCCCTTCCAGGATTCGGACGTTCGATTGTATGTGGCGAGCCAGAAAATGGCAGACTTCAGTCGGCAGGGCCATGTCCTCTACTTCCGCCTTTTTATTCAAGATCGCTGCGCGCGTCTCCATGTCCGGGGGTTGGATGTCCGCAATGAGACCCCACTCGAAGCGCGACCGGAGTCTCTCCTCGAGTTCCGGAATGTCTTTTGGGACCTTGTCACTCGTGACGACAATCTGCTTTTGAGAATCGTAGAGTGCGTTGAAGGTATGGAAGAACTCTTCTTGCGTTCTCTCTTGCGTAGCCATGAACTGCACGTCATCGACCAAGAGAACGTCGATCGATCGATACTTCTTCTGAAAGTCGGGCATCTTCTCATACCGGATTGCGTTGATCAGGTCGTTGATGAAAGTCTCTGCGCTCAGGTATTCCACGATGAGGCTGGGAGCTTTCTGAGAGATCTGGGCCGCAATGGCATGCAAGAGGTGCGTCTTCCCGAGGCCGACGCCGCCGTAGATGAACAATGGGTTATAGGCGTTGCCCGGTTGGTTAGCCACTGCAAGGGAAGCTGCGTGCGCAAACTGATTCGACGATCCGACAACAAAATTTTCAAAACGGAATCGGAGGGTTGTGTTGAGCATAGAAACATCTTCTCCCGTACTATGTGCAACCAGGCAGTGTGAGGGGGGAAAATCGGGACGCGATCGGCTCGTAAGAACCGTTATGCGGTTTGGGAAAAAGTTTTCTCCGGATAAGATTGTGAAATAATTTCAACGGAAAAGGTCTGTTTCTCACGAACTTTTCAACACCTTTTTCAACACTTGTGGAAAACCATAAATATCTAATAAAAACAATAAGTTAAGATAGCATTTGTCGAGGAAACTCACGGGAATTTGACATGTCTTTAGAAACCGACGCTCTTGTGGCATGGCGAAAAGCTCGTGCCGGTTAGGATGAAGAAAAAACTCGCTGCACAATCTGTCTGGAGGTTGAATCCAAAAGGGTAGGCCAAGGATATTTCCTAACAGATTTCATTTTTGTTTTCAAGCAAAGAAATGGATTTTTCGCCGCACCTTTTTCGCCGCATGGAATTTACTTTCCTCGCGCAAGCTGATAATGTAAAGAATTTGATAGTTTACCTGATTCATCATCCGTTATGGCACATCGTATAAGCCGGGAGAGAGATCCTTGAAAGGGATGATTCAAATAAAGAAGGCAATGTGCAAGAGCTGTGGTCTCTGCATCGAGGCGTGTCCAAAGGGTTCTATATTCATCTCGAGGAAGATGAACGAGAAGAGCTATTTCCCTGCAGAGTTCGACAAGAAGAAAAACGAATGTACGGGATGCGGCCTTTGTGCCGTCATGTGCCCGGAAGCGATTATCGAGGTTTACCGTGAAAAAAAGTGAGAAGGTTCTGCTTCGTGGGAGTGAAGCGATCGGAGAAGCCGCACTTCGGGCAGGTTGTCGATGCTACTTCGGCTACCCGATTACGCCCCAGAATGAGCTTCCGGAATACATGTCCCGCAGAATGGCGGAATTGCCCGGTACAATCTTCCTGCAGAGTGAAAGCGAGTTGGCAGCCATTAACATGGTTTACGGGGCCTCTGCGACCGGCACGCGTGTGATGACTTCCTCTTCCAGCCCGGGGGTGAGTCTGATGCAGGAGGGGATATCCTACCTGGCGGCCTGCGAATTCCCTTCCGTGATCGTGAACATCGTCCGTGGCGGCCCCGGTCTCGGGAACATCGCTCCTGCCCAATCCGACTACTTTCAGGCAACGCGCGGAGGCGGGCACGGCGACTATCGTTGCATCGTACTTGCGCCCGCCTACCTCCAGGAGGCCGTCGATCTCACCTACCGGGCCTTCGACCTGGCGGATGAATACCGGATCCCTGTCATCCTGATCGGGGACGGTATGATCGGGCAGATGATGGAACCGGTGGAGTTGCCGGAGTTTCGGAAGGACCTGCCCAAGAAGGAGTGGGCGATCACAGGAGCGGGAAATGGGCCGAGCCGTTTCGTGAGGAGCCTCCTGCTCGACGTGCACGTGGAGGAATCTCACAACTGGAAGCTTTATCGGAAGTACCAGAGGATCGAACGGAGAGAGACCCAATCGGAATCGTACGCCACGGAGGATGCGGCTCTGGTTGTCGTTGCCTATGGAACCGCGGCGAGGATTGCGAAGGGAGCGGTCAGGCGCTTGCGGGAAAAGAATATGAAGGTCGGCCTGTTTCGGCCGATCACCCTTTGGCCCTTTCCTTCCAAGGCACTGGCCGGGGTGGCCGAATCGGCCAGCAAACTTCTGGTCTTCGAGATGTCGATGGGCCAGATGGTCGAGGACGTGAAATTGGCATTGAACGGGAAGTCCGAGGTCGAGCTCTACGGAAGGCCGGGAGGGGTGGTGATCACCCCCGTGGAACTTTCCCGAATCATATCGAGGCGTTACAACGCGATGGAGCACGAGGCATAGACATGAAGGGAATGAAGAAAGTCATCGGAAGGCCTAAGTACCTCAAGGAGGTGCCGAATCACTACTGCCCCGGGTGCGGACACAGCATCATCCATCGGCTTCTGGCAGAGGTGATCGAGGAACTCGACATTCGGGACAGAGCGATCTGTATTCCTCCTTGCGGCTGTGCCGTCTTGGCCTATTACTACATCGACATAGACATGGTGGAGGCGGCCCACGGGAGAGGAACGGCCGTCGCGACCGGGATGAAGCGCTGCCTGCCGGATCGTGTGATCTTTACGTATCAGGGAGACGGCGATCTGGCGGCCATCGGAACGGCGGAGTTGATTCATTCGGCGAATCGCGGCGAAAGCATCACGACCATCTTCGTCAACAACGGGGTGTATGGAATGACCGGAGGCCAGATGGCCCCGACGACCATGGTGGGGCAGAAGACGACCACCACCCCGAAGGGCCGAAATGCGGGCAGTGACGGTCCCCCGATGAAGATGTGCGAGATCCTCTCGACGCTGGAGGGCACAGCCTTCTTGGCCAGGGCGAGCGTGCATTCGGCCAAGCACATCCAGAAGACGAAGAAGTACATCCGGGAGGCCTTTCAGACACAGTTAAACGACGAAGGGTTCTCCATGGTCGAGATCCTGTCCCAATGTCCCTCGAACTGGAAGCTTTCCGCGGTGGACAGCTGCCGATGGATCGAGGAGGGGATGATCCCTCAATTTCCTCTCGGGATCGTAAAACAGAGACAAACGGAGCCGTCATGATCCATAAGGCGATCTTAGCGGGCTTCGGCGGCCAGGGAATCCTGATGATGGGCGTTACCCTGGCCAATGCAGCCATGAGGGAAGACAAGCACGTCACGTACCTTCCCACGTATGGGGCCGAGGTGAGGGGAGGGACCGCCAACTGTACGGTTTCGGTCGGGGACGAAGAGATCGCCTCGCCGATCGCGTCGAACCCGGACTACCTGGTGGTCATGAACGCCCCTTCCTTGCACAAGTTTCAGAGCATCTTGCGAAAAGGTGGGCACTGCCTTCTGAACACGTCGCTCGTCCACGAAAAATCGATTCGCAAGGATGTGAGCGTCCACGAGATCGCTGCAAGCGAGATGGCTGAGGAAATGGGCGATATCCGGGCTGCCAACATGATCATGCTGGGTTCCTTCCTGAAGATATCCGGCATGGTCCGGCCCGAGACTGTGCTCGAAATCGTGGGGGAGACTTTCCGCCGGAAGAGCCCGAAGGTAATGGAAAGAAACAAGGAGGCCCTCTGGGCGGGGTACCGTTTTTTTGAATAGAGGAGTGATTCAATGCCGGCCAAGCAAATCTGCGTTCAGATGGACAACGAAACCGGGGCCCTGCATCAGGTCACAGAGCTGCTCAAGCTCGAGGGCGTGAACATCCGTGCCATCAGCGTGCTGGATTCGGGCGAGGCGGCGGCCGTGGTGAGAATGATGGTCGACGATCCGGAACTGGCCGCGAACGCTCTTGCCAGTGGAGGTATTGTCTTCTTCGAGGAAGAGGTGATCGCGGCAGAGGTGCCGGATCATCCCGGAGGCCTTCATGCCGTGCTGGAGTCTCTCAAGGTGGCGGGAATTAACGTCCTGCAACTTTACAGTTACCTGGGACGCTCCGGACCACATGCCATACTCATCCTTGTCGTGGATCAGCCTGAGGAGGCCAGTGCAGTGCTCAGGCAGAACTGGGTCCGCGTGTTCGATGAGGGAGTGTACGAGAGATAGAGGGCCGATAACACACCGAATCCATACCCTTTCGGGGACAAAGTGCCGAGTTCAGTGGCTGTCCCCGAACTGCCCCTTTCCCGCGGTTTCAAACCCCCACGACGAAGTGTGTACGAAGACGAGGTGAGCATGGCTCAAGAAAAGCGGAGAAAGGCCATGTTGGCCCTCGAGGACGGCCGCGTCTTCCACGGTTGGGCCATCGGGGCGCATCGGGATGGCGTCGGAGAGGTGGTTTTCAACACGAGCATGACCGGGTACCAGGAGATCCTGACCGATCCGTCCTACAAGGGGCAGATTGTGACCATGACATACCCCTTGATCGGCAATTGCGGGGTCAATGAAGCGGACGTCGAGTCCCGGGGCCCCCACGCGGAAGCGTTCGTCGTGCGGGAGCTCTGCAGGCATCCGAGCAACTGGCGATCACAGATGCCGTTGGCGGAGTACATGAAGAAACACCATGTGCCCGGAATCGAAGGGATCGACACCCGGGCCTTGACGAAGCACATCCGCACAGCGGGCGCCATGCGTGCCGCCCTGTCTTCGCGGATCGAGAACCCGGATGACCTCGTGGACAAGGCCAGGCTGTGGCCCGGTCTCGTAGGTCAGGACATGGTGCGATGGGTTTCGTGCAAGGAGCCGTTTCCGTGGTCGCCCGACGAGGTGCCGGGACCTTCCTGGTCGAGAAGGATGTCGACCGAAGCCGGGCCGAAAAAGGGGCCTCATCGGGTGGTCGCGATGGATTTTGGGATCAAGTTCAACATCCTGAGGATTCTTCAGGCCCACGGGTGCTCCGTGACCGTGGTGCCCGGCACAGCGACCGCCCGGGAGATCCTCGGGCAGGCCCCGGATGGGGTCTTTCTCTCGAATGGGCCCGGGGATCCTGCGGCCGTGACGTACGGGATCGAGACGGTGCGGGACTTGATCGGAAAGGTTCCGATCTTCGGGATCTGTCTGGGACATCAGATCCTGGCCTTGGCCCTGGGCGCAAAGACCTTCAAGATGAAGTTCGGACATCGGGGGGCCAACCAGCCGGTCAAGGATCTGGCCACGGGCAGGGTGCACATCACCTCGCAGAATCATGGGTTCTGCGTCGACGCCTCGACACTCGACGGGAAGAAAGTGCGCGTCACCCACGTCAACCTGAACGACGAGACCCTCGAGGGGCTGGAACTCCGGGAGGCCCCCGCATTCTCCGTGCAACATCATCCTGAGGCCTCCCCGGGGCCCCATGACAGCATGAGAAGTCTTTTCGAGAAGTTCGTGGCCTCCATGGAGGCAGAAAAGC
>JAUWSZ010000406.1 GCA_030609865.1 bacterium
ACCCGCTTCCAAAAGCGATAAATGAGCCGGGTATCCACTCCTTCCGGTACTTTCTCCACGACTAATGAACAGGTCCAAGCTTGCACAGGGTGAAGGCTGCTCCCATGTGTGTCTCACTGTAGTCGATCAGGGAGTTGTCAAGTGCCGCGCCGACAGAGGGGCCGAGGAGCAGCACCTTACTGCCGTCCTCCGCCTTGACGACCTGATCCCCTTCTTCCTGCTCGTCCAGGATGAAACCCAACGGTGTTGAGGGGGAGGGGGCAAGAACCAAGCGAATCGCCTTGTCCGGGTCTGTCGTCTGCTGCCTCAAGGCCTGTACGAGTTTTGCTTTTGCCCTTCCTGTTACGGTCAGCATATCGGCTCCTGCCGTCTGGTCCATCCGCCTTCGCAGGGGACCACGGCCTTGGCCGTGGTTGAATGGAAACGCATCCTGCGAAGCTCACTTTTGTGATTGCCTGCCCACTTGAGGACTAGCAATGGCCGTACCAACCGTATTCGTGGAGAGGGGATTGTGTAACTGGTTGAAACGAAAGAGATTCTCAGGGTCGCTTAGAGGCGATGCGGCACGGTGGGCCTGGGCATCGACTGAAATCTTGACACTTCGTTAACCGAAATTGACCCGATGAAGGCCCCTGGCCGGACAGCCGGCACATCTCAGGGCTGCCCATGAACCTCCCTGACCTTCTCCCGCAGCATCTTCCCGACCGGCGATCGGGGGAGCTCGTCCACGAAAACAACCGACCGGGGGATCTTGTAGCCGGCTAACTCGGCCCGGCAGAAGTCCAGCAGCTCCTTCGGTTCGGCCTGGTTGCCCTTCTTCAGCTGGATCACGGCCCGGACGCTGGTGCCCCATTCCTCGTCGGGCACGCCGATGACGCAGACATCATCCACCTTGGAGTGCTTGGCGAGGACCTCTTCCACCTCGAGGGGAAAGACCTTCTCACCGCCCGTGTTGATGCATTCCTTCTTTCGGTCCGCTACCCGGATCTCGCCGTTCTCGTCCAGGTAGCCCAGGTCGCCGCTCCGGAACCACCCGTCCTCCATCACCTCGCGGGTCTTTTCGTCGTCCTTGTAGTATCCCTTCATGACCGTGTTGGAGCGGTAGAGGATCTCTCCCACCTCTCCCCGTGGCAGGTCTTTGCCGTTCTCGTCCACCACCCGGACCTCGACGATGGACCGACCCACCGAACGGTTCTGGATCTTGTTCTCGTCCATGTCCACCCGGATCGAGGTGACCGGCGTCATCTCGGTCTGGCCGAAGGCGTCGAGAATCATCGCATTTGGAAAGAGCTTCAGGATCTTTTTCTTGAGGGACGCCGGGGCTACCCCGCCCCCCGTGGCGGCTACCCGTATCGAAGACAAGTCGTAACGGCCTGCGTCCGGATAATCGATCAGCTTCTTCCACCCGGTGGGCACGTTGCCCATGTTGGTGATCTTCTCTTTTCCGACGAGGCCCAGGATCAGGGTCGGGTCGAATCGAACCGAGTCGGGCAGGACGAGAATCATGGCGCCGGAGAATGCCCCCATCATCATGTTGGCGTACGCGGCGTCGTGGAAGAAGGGCATGGAGGGATACATGCACTTTCGGGCCCTTTTGTATCCTTTGCTGGCTGCGGTCGGGTCGGAGAATGTTTCGCGGGCATTTTTCTGCAGCCGCGCCTCTGCGCCGGGGCCCTTGAGCCATTTCTGGACGAACCGGGTGCGTAGAATCGGGCCCAGGAGGGCAGGGGCGGGCAGGGGAAGCCCTTCCACGATCCGCTGATGTCGATTAGGCGGGACGTCCAGGGTGAGGGCCCGGATGGCAAGCGCCGAGAAGAGCGTGGTGAACATGTCGAGGTGGGCCTGATAGGTGAGCATCACGCCCTTTGGGAAGCCGGTGGTGCCCCCGGTGTAGATCATGACCGCCACGTCTTGCCAATCGTTTGTCACACCGGGGTCGGTGTCCCTGGCATCGCCCAGAAGCCCCTCATAGTCCAGGGCCTGATCGAGCCCTCCCTCGCCCCGGCGAATGAAATGCTTCATCTCCTTCAGGCTGGGGGCCGCAGCCTCCACCGCCTCGGCCCAGATGGAATCGTACAGGAACACCCTTGCGTCGCAGTGGTTGCCCTGGTATTCGATCTCCCTGGGGGTGAAACGGTAGTTCATGGGTGCCGGCACCGCTCCCGCGACCTGGATGCCGAAATTGATCTCCAGGAACTCCGGCGTGTTGTGGAACATCAGGGCCACGTTGTCCCCTGGTTTTACGCCGAGGGCGATCAGGGCATTGGCCACCTTGAACACGCGGGGGACGAACTCGCGCCATTTGATCCGGCGCTCGCCGAAGATGATATACTCTCCATCGCCGTTGTGGGTGGCGCAGGAGATGAAGCTGTTGGCGATGATATTCGGGGAATAGTCGCCCATACGGCCCTCCCGGAGCTGTGATCGTTTCGATGTAACCGTTCCGGCAATGGTTGACTGCGCCCGTTTTAGGGCAGGCGGAACGGGAAGGTGTCCTTGAACCGAGGCAGCATACCCAAGACCATGAATGGGTGTCAATGGGCACAAGAGGGCCCAAGAAGACAATGTTGACAAGCGCTCCCTTGGATTTCTAAAGTATAGAAAAGACGAAGGAGGTGAGAATGGACAAGATGCCGGAAGAGCTCTACGAGGAGCGGGAGAGACGAGTCGAAGCCGCGATTGCGCTGCAGACGCCAGACCGGGTGCCTGTCATGTGCCTCTGGGGGTTCTTTCCTGCCAAGTATACCGGCTCCACCTTTGAAGAGAGCATGTACGATTATGACATGCTCATGAAGTCGAGCATGGACACTATGGTCGACTTCCAGCCGGACATGTGCGACAACCCCTTTCCCATCCGGTACTTGGGCCCGACACTGGAGGCCCTCGATTTCCGACAACTCAAGTGGCCCGGCCACGGCTGTGACGCCATGTCCACGTATCAGTACGTCGAGGGGGAGTACATGAAGGCGGATGAGTACGACGCCTTCCTGTTCGATCCTTCCGGTTTCATGTTGCGGATGTACTGGCCTCGTGTGTTTGGGGCACTGGAACCGTTCCGGAACCTTCCCCCCATGTATGCGATCATCAGCTACTACATGGGCCTGATGGCCTTTTCCGCCTTTGACAGCCCCGAGATCGAGGCGGCCCTCGAGGCCCTGCTCAAGGCGGCAAAGGAAGCGAAGAGGATCCTGTCCGGTGCGGTTGCTTACGCGAAGAAGATGCAGTTACTCGGCTTTCCGCAACAGTTCGGCGGCCTTGCCCAGGCCCCGTTTGACACGCTGTCGGACTTCTTCAGGGGCACGAAGGGGGCCATGCTCGACATGTTCCGACGACCCGACAAGGTCCTGGAGGCATGCGAGAAACTGCTTCCCATCATGCTGGAGTCCGGCCTCGGGGCGGGAAGGCTCGGGCACAGAAGGGTCTTCATCCCGATTCACAAGGGACTGGACGGCTTCATGTCTCCCGAACAGTTCAACACCTTCTTCTGGCCTACGCTGCGGAGGCTCATCGTGGGCCTCATCGAGGCCGGTCAGACCCCCTTGGTCCTGTGGGAAGGGAATTGCACCTCTCGTCTGGAGACCATTGCCGATATCCCGGCCGGGAAGGCGGTCTATTGGTTCGAGCGGACCGACATCTTCAAGGCAAAGGAGATCCTCGGAAAGACCGCGTGCATCCGCGGCAACGTCCCTCTGTCTACGCTGTCTACGGCTACGCCCGATGACGTGAAAGCCTACTGCAAGAAACTGATCGACGTGGTAGGCAAAGACGGCGGGTTCATCATGGATGCCTCCACCGTGCTGGACGACGCCAAGCCGGAGAATGTGAGGGCCATGATAGAATTCACCAAGGAGTACGGGGTGTACAGGTAGTCCTCAGCCTTCCAGACCCATACTCACCTGATCATTCCTTCCCCGGTTGCGGGCCTTTAGGGGCACAGGACGGTTGTGTTCTTGTAGCCGAAAGTCGCATCAAGAATGAGGAAATCTTGTGGTACAGAGAGTGTGGTCAACAAGAACAAGGCCACGTTCCGAAACATTGCTTTCCTCGGCCCGGTGGATGTCCAGGGGAACAACGCCCGGTTCGTTCACTGCTGTTTCGAAGGCGTCCTGGTGGTG
>JAUWSZ010000135.1 GCA_030609865.1 bacterium
ACCAGCTTATTGAGTGGGTACTCGAAGATCCCGGAAGCGCCCTGCCGTTTCAACTTTGGAATCAAGTCCCTCGCGTCCTTCTCCGCAAGGATGACCTCCACACTGCACCATCCTTCGTCGCTCAGGGGAGAGACGGTTGGCGTGTGGAGGGCGGGAAGAACCGCGAGGACGCTCTCCATGGCCTTCCGGGGAACATTCATCTTCAACCCGACCTTGTGTTCCGCCTCGATGGCTGCCTGTAGGAGAAGGGCCAGGTTCTGGATCTTTTCCTTTTTGGCGGGGTCCTTCCAGGACTTGCGGTTGGCGATCAAGACGGTGGTCGATTCGAGGATGGTCTCAACGATCCTCAGGTTGTGTGCCTTGATCGTGGTTCCGGTTTCGGTCAGTTCCACGATTGCGTCCGCAAGGGTGGGGGGTTTGACCTCCGTGGCGCCCCAGGAGAACTCCACGACCGCCTTGATGCCGCGCTTCTGCAGGTAGCGCTTCGTGTACTGGACCAGTTCCGTGGCCACACGCTTTCCTTCCAGATCCTCCACGCGTCGAATGCGGGAGTTCGCAGGCACGGCCAACACCCACCGGACAGGCCGGAAACCGGCCTTGGCGTAGAGCAGGGAGGCGACCTCCTTGACGCTGGCCCCGTACTCGAGGACCCAGTCCTTACCGGTCAGGCCCACGTCCAGAACGCCGTCCTGGACATACCTGGCCATCTCCTGCGCCCGGATCAGGAGGCACGAGATCTCCGGGTCATCCACGTCCGGAAAGTAGGATCGTTCACTGACGCTGAGGGTATAGCCTGCCTTCTTGAACAGTTGAAACGTAGCCTGTTGTAGGCTCCCCTTGGGGAGACCGAGTCTTATTTTCATGACGGGGGTTGCCTTCTAACTGCTCTGTAGTTGAGGGGAGAGGTGCTGTTTCGGGCGTACCCATATCAGCACGTAAGCGGCAAAGAGGAGCATGAATACGCTGACAACCTGTGATTCAGAGAGGAGGACAGGTCCCAGGTGGAGGAAACCCCTCGGGTCCTCTCGGAGGATTTCGATCAGTGATCGGGTGATCGCATAAACGACCAGACAGATTGCGATCAACTCGCCGTGAAATCTCTTCTTTTCCCGGTACAGCCAAAGGGCGAGGAAGATCAAGAACCCATTGATCGCCGAGATCACCTGCGTAGGGTAGAGCGGTGTGTTCTTGACCCCCAGTCCGAGAGGGTTGTCGAACGTGATCCCGAGCGCAAAATCCGGCCCGCAGGCCTTCCCGAAACAACAGCCTGCCATCGTGCAGCCAATGCGGCCGAAAACCAGCCCGAGCATGACCGAGGGTATGAGAAGGTCGGCGAGTTCCCAGTAGTTGAGCTTCTGAACACGGCAGTAGAAGAAACCGACCAGAAGCGCCCCCAGGAATCCACCGTAGAAGACCAGGCCCCCCTCCCACAGCTTCAGAATCCTCAAAGGATCTTCGATGTACTGGGGGTAGAAAACGATGCAGTGGAACAGGCGGGACCCGATGATGGAGCTGACGAGTATCCAAAAGGCCAGATTGAGCACCTTCTCAGGATCCACGCCCGTCCGAACCGCCTCCCGAGCGGCCAGGCTGATTCCCACGATGAATCCGATCGCGAGCATGACGCCGTAGGAGTGGATACTGAATCCAAAGAACTGGACAAGAATCGGATGCATGTGGATGACTCTCCTTCCTGGAAGGTCGGCAGGTCAGCCGGATGACTTTAGCCCTCGAGGACCCGGGGGAGCCCCGGGGCAAAAAGCCCAACAAATCCTAAACGAATTCTAGAAGTTCGAGGGAATTTGTCAAGTGGATTGATCCCGTGGGCAAGGCGAAACAACAAAGGGGTCAGGGGCCAGGGATCAGGGATCAGGCCCCGCGCCCGCTCGCGCGCCCGAGTCCGAACGAACAGGGCGGAAGGGTTGGGAGCTAATAGCTAATGGCTAATGGCTAACTGCTTACGGACAGCCAACATCCACGCAAGAAACCTGGATGTTACAAGGAAAGGCTCTAAAGGAAAGGGATTCGCTTTTTGCGGTTCTTCTGGTCTATACTGACGCCCCGAAACAAGGCGGTGGCACGCAAATTGAGGCATGATACTGCCCAAATCGAACGATCTCGTGCCCCGGGTGCGAAAATGAGCGATCCTTGAGAAAAAAGGATGACCAAACTATGAGGTATTGCGCCGGAATTGCGCTATTTGTAATGGCCCTGGTTACATTTGCGTTTCCGGGAATGCCCGGAGCGACGATCTACAGGTGGCAGGACGCCGAAGGAAACACGCATTTTACGGACGACCTGACAAGGGTTCCCCCCTCCCACCGGGAGCGGGCCACGGTCGAGGATCTGCCCGAGCAACCCGTCAACGTGACGCCCGCGCCCCCCCCGCCCCCTGACACGCCGACCAAGGATCCGCCGCAGCCGGTCGACACGTACGCTGAATGTCAGGACAGGGTGCAGAAAAAAAAGGAGCGGTGGACCCGTCAACTCGAACAAGACGAGGACAGACTCGTGGAACTCAACAGGGCGATCCACAGGACGGTCACATCGCGGGTCAGGAACGCGTTTCGGCGGGAGCGGGTGGCCGTCAAGGATCGGATCGCTCAGGCACAGCAAGTGTTGCGCGAGACGATGCCGCCCATGGAACATGAGTGCGAGACCATACGCTACTGGCAAGGTGAAGAGTAAGGTTGGGCATGGGAACTGAGGACACGTTCGTAAAGCCCCCCGTGCTGCGGAAAGGGGACTGCGTGGGGTTGGTGGCGCCGTCGAGTCCCTTCCAGCAGGAGGCGCTCGAGGCCGGGATCCGATTCCTCGAGGACGAGGGGTTTCAGGTCAGACACCGGCCCGATCTCCTCGAGCGGCGCAAGGGATTCCTGGCAGGAGGGGACCAGGAGCGTGCGGACGAGATACAGGGGATGTTCGAGGATCCCGGGGTCAACGCGGTCTTCGTGGTGCGTGGAGGCTACGGTGCGCAGCGGATCCTGGACAAGCTGGACCCTGACCTGATTCGAGACCATCCGAAAATTTTCCTTGGTTACAGCGATGCGACCTGTCTCCTCACCTTTCTCCTCCAAACGGCCCGCCTGGTCTGTTTCCACGGCCCCGTCGTGAACGAGATGGGGACGCTTTCCGACGTTACCCGAGATTGTCTTCTCCGGCTCCTGACAAAGGGAGAGCCCCTGGGACCGATTCCTGCCGGGGACATCCGATGGATCCGCACGGGCCTTGCCCGGGCCCCGATCGTGGGGGGCAATCTGTCGTTGCTGTGCTCCACCCTGGGAACACCCTGGGAGTTGGAGACCGCGGGCAGAATCCTCTTGCTGGAAGACCGAGGAGAGAAACCGTACAGGGTGGACCGCATGCTGGTTCAACTCAGGCAGGCAGGGAAGTTGTCGTCGATTGCGGGCCTCCTGTTTGGGGAATTTCAGGGGAGCCGGACCGGCGAACAGGAGAGGCACGAAAGGGAAGCCATGGACGAGGTCCTTGAGGGGAACACGAAGGATCTGGACGTACCCGTTGCCTGCGGCCTCCCTGTAGGACACGGGGAGCACAACGTGCCACTGCCACTCGGGGTGCCCGCTGAGATCGATGGCAGGGAGGGCCGGGTTTCCTTCCTCGAGTCTGCCGTAAAGCTGCGGGAATGACCGACAAAGGCCTGAAGAAAATCGACCGTCTGCTCCGGGACAAGATCGAAGAAGCTCGCGAAGTGCCCGGGGCCGTCCTCCTGGTCAGGGGCCCGGAGGGGGTGATCTTCCGTGAGGCCTATGGATTGCGCCAGAGGGTGCCCGCAGAGCTTCCGATGACCCGGGAAACCGTCTTCGACCTTGCCTCTCTCACCAAGCCGGTCTGCACCTCTCTCCTGACCATGATCATGACCCAGAGGGGGAGCCTGGAACTCGATCAGGACCTCGAGACTTGGTTCTCGCCCTTGAAGGATCCCGCAAAGAGGCGAATCACCGTCAGGCAACTTCTCTCGAACCGGTCCGGGTTGCCGGCCTGGAGGCCCTTCTATCAGGAATACCCTGAGGACAGGCAACCGATCTCCACGGACGTGATCTCACAGAGGGTCCTCGAAGAGCCCCTGGAGGTGCCACCCGGGACGGACGAGATCTATTCCGACCTGGGCTTCCTTCTGCTCGGGTCGATTCTGGAGCGGGTTTCCGGGCTTCCGCTGGACCGCCTCTTTCAGGAGGAGATTGCCCAGCCCCTGGGGCTGAGCCGGATCGGCTACAGGAGGGTCAAAGGAGATCCCGGGGTGAGGGTGGGAGAAGGGGAAGCCATTGCGGCCACGGAGGATTGTCCCTGGAGGAGAAGGATCCTGGCAGGGGAGGTGCACGACGAGAACTGCCGCCTCGTGGGCGGGGTGGGAGGCCACGCAGGCCTGTTCTCCACGGCCGCGGACCTGGATAGGATCGTGGTCGAGATCTTCCAGGGATTGCGGAACCGGTCCGGGCTTTTTGCGGCGGGGTCTCTGAAGACCTTTTTCCAGAGACAAGACGCTCCTTCCCGAGGGACCTGGGCGCTTGGCTGGGATACGCCCTCTGAGAAGGATTCCGCCTCCGGACGGTACTATTCGAAGAACAGCTTCGGTCACAACGGGTTCACCGGGACTTCCCTGTGGTTGGATTGTGATCGGAACGTAGCGGTCGTTTTCCTCACGAACAGGGTCCATCCGAGTCGAGAGAACACGGCGATCCGGGCGCTCAGGCGCCAGGTCCACGATGCTGTCTTTGAGGAGATGTTCCTCATTTAGGTATTAGCAGTTAGGTATTAGCCCTCCCCCCTCCCTTCCGTTCGAGGACGAGGAGGAGGACGAGGACGATCGAGAGTCCTGGTGGTGGTAAGGGCTGGGAGCTAATACCTAATACCTAACTGCTAATACCTATTGTCAAACTGTGATAGCAGATGAATTGCCAGAAATGGGGACAGACCTTATGAGTCACCCCAACAGCCACTTTCGGTGCAAAGACAACCCTGAAAGCGGAAGGAGATGAATTGGGTAGAATACCGGACGACATCCCCAAGAAAGTGCACATGATTGCGGCGTGCGGGACCGGGATGGGGGCCCTTGCCCTGCTGTTTCGGGAAATGGGGGTGCAGGTGAGCGGCTCGGACGTTCAGGCATACCCACCCATGGGAGATCTCCTCCAGAAGGCCGGGGTCGACCTGTCCCTCGGGTACCGGCCGGAAAACCTGCCGGAGGATGCGGATTTCGTCGTGGTGGGCAATGCGGTCTCCAAGGACAATCCGGAAGTGGAGGAAATGCTTGCGCGGGGCCTCCCATATGGATCGTTCCCTGAAAGCCTCGCCCACTTCTTTTTGACCGCCCGGTACCCGATCGTCGTGGCCGGGACCCATGGCAAGACCACTTCCACGGCCCTGCTCGCCTGGCTCCTCGAGTGCTCCGGCGCAGAGCCGGGCTTCCTCGTCGGGGGGGAACCGACAAATTTCGGGTTGAGCAGCCGATTGGGCAAGGGCAAGTACTTCGTAATCGAAGGAGATGAGTACGACTCAGCCTTCTTTGACAAGGGCCCCAAGTTCCTCCACTACCGTCCCGGGGTCGCCCTGTTCACCTCGCTCGAGTTCGATCATGCGGACATCTACCCGGACCTTGCCTCGATCCGTGAGCAGTTCGTCCGTTTTGTCGCGCTCATTCCCCCGGAGGGGTTCGTGATGGTGTGCAACGAGTATCCGGATGCGGTCGAGGTTGCCAGGAAGGCTGCGTGCAAGGTGGAGACATACGGGTACGGGAAGGAGGCCGACTGGGTGGGCGTGCTGGAAGAGCCACCCGGGGCGTCCGGTACGCTGGAGGTCTCCTGCAGGGGCCGGTCCGTGGGCACGTTCCCCCTGCCGCTGTCCGGGCGGCACAACGGCCTGAACGTCCTGGGAAGCCTGGGCCTGCTCGCACACCTGGGCTTCGGGCTCGAGGGGTTGAAATCCTGTGTGGAGAGGTTCGAGGGGGTCCGTCGACGGCAGGAGATCGCGGGTGAAGTGAACGGCGTCTTGCTGATGGATGACTTCGCGCACCATCCCACATCGGTCCGAGAGACCCTTGCGGGCGTTCGCAAGAGGTATCCCGGTCGGCGGATCGTGGCGGTCTTCGAACCGAGAACGAACACGAGCCGAAGGAACATCTTCCAGACCGACTATGCAGAGGCCTTTTCCGTGGCGGACGTCGCGATGTGTGCGCCCGTCTATCGACCGGAAACCGTCGCACCGGGCGAGCGATTCGACCCCGGCGTCTGGGTGGAGGATCTTCAAAAGCGTGGGAGAGTCGCCTACTGCTTCGACGATTCAGGGCGCCTGGAAAAGGCCCTGACGGAAACGTGCCGGTCTGGAGACGTGGTCCTGTTCATGTCCAGCGGGAGCTTTGCTGATCTTCTCGAGAGGCTGAAGGCGAACCTGGAGTGAGATGGATCGAAGATGACGACAGACGAAGAGCGAATCGAAGAAGAGAAGAAGGTCCGCCAGTTGCAGCGGATCGTGGATTTCACCTGTTGTGTCCTGCGCCAGCAGGAGATGTCCCTCGAAGAGGCCCAGCGGCTGATCGGAGGCGTCAAGAAGATGGCGCTTCGCCTGTTTCCTGACAAGGAGCAGCCCTTCGACCTGATCTATGGGGCAAGGTTTCGAAGGATCCTGATCGAGAAGTTCCCCATCAGTTGAGGGTAGACCCTTCTCGCTACGAAGTTTCGTGCAATATGCGGGCTAGTGGCGTGGGTGGGGTAAAAAACAATGTTTTTGTTGGGATGTTGGTCGGGGGGGGTCCTCTGGGGCACGCCCCGCCAAGGTTGGGGGGGCGGGGAGCCCCCACCCCC
>JAUWSZ010000518.1 GCA_030609865.1 bacterium
CCTTTTCGCGACGCCGGCGTGCCGGCATTCGAACGGCGCCTACAGGCATCTCAAGGATTCGCTGGAGAAGCTCGGTCTCCCGTTCCTGATGCTCGACATGGATATCAGCGACCCCCGCGGTTATTCAAGAGAGCAGATGAAGGTCCGGCTCGAGGGTTTCATCGAGGTCCTCGCCCAAAGAGCCTGACCCCCCTTTTTGCTCCCCTGGTCCGTCCCTTTCGGTTGTGATAGGGTACAGCAGACGAATTCGGCCTGGAACGATTGACGAGAGGAGGAGGAGGGGCTGTCATGGACTTTGAAATTCCCGAAGAGTACAGGATCCTGCGAGACAATATCCGACGGTTTACAGACCGTGAGCTCATCCCCATCAACGAGGAGGTGGAGCGGAGCAAGAAGATACCGGACAGGATCATCGATCAGATGAAGGAGATGGGCCTGTTCGGAATCCTGACGCCTGAGGAGTTCGGCGGGATGGGCATGACCATTGTGGCCAGCTGCATTATCCAGGAGGAGTTGTCCCGGGCCAACCTCTGCTACCCCATGTACATCAGCGCTAACATCGGGATCGGCACGATGGGCATCGTGCATTTCGGTAATGACGAACAGAAGAAGAAGTACTTGCCCGCCATGGCCTCCGGAGACCTGCTCAGCTGCTTTGCGCTCACTGAGCCCAACGCGGGTTCGGATGCCGCGGCCATCGAGGCCAGGGCGGAAAAGAAAGGTGACAAATATGTCATCAACGGACTCAAGCATTACATCACCAAAGGCAACATCTCGGATATCTTCACGGTTGTCACCGTCACGGACAAGAGCAAGAAACACAAGGGGATGAGCGCATTCATCGTGGAGAAGGATGCGCCGGGGTTTTCCATCGGCAAGATCCAGCATTCCATGGGGTCGGACATCTGCCAGCAGTGCGAGCTCGTGTTCGAGGACTGCGAGGTGCCGGCAGACAACCTGCTCGGGGAAGAAGGCCAGGGGTTCCAGATCGCCATGCGTGTTCTGGAAGAGGGAAGGCTGAGCCAGGGCGCCCGCTCGATCGGGATCGCACGCCGTCTGATCGAACTCTGCCGTGAACACACACAGATCCGGGTACAGTTCGGCAAGGCCATTGCCGAGTTCCAGGCCATCCAGTGGATGCTTGCGGACATGGCCACCGAGTTGTATGCCATGAAGACCATGGTCTATGACGCTGCCTGGCGTCTGGATCAGGGGGCCCGCAGCCGGGCGAGGGCAGGCATGGTGAAGCTCTTCTGCACGGAGGCGATCGGAAGGATTGCGGATCGAGCCGTGCAGATCCACGGCGGCATGGGGTACATGGAGGAGGCACCCATCGAATCCGTATACCGCGAGGTTCGCGGGATGCGGATCTATGAGGGAACCAGCGAGATACAGCGTCTCATCGTCTCAAGGGAAGTGCTGAAGAACGGGCTGAAGTGCTTGGATTACGATTAGCATGCAAATTGACAGAAAGAGGGGCTCATGGACCGCATCCACAGGCGGGACTTCCTGCACATTATGGTGGTCACGGCCGCAGCCGGTGGTGCGAGCATGCTCTTCGGCTGTTCTTCCGATGAGGAAGAAGTGCGGGTCACCTTCCCACAGGGGGTGGCCTCGGGGGACCCGCGCCAGGGCAGCGTCGTCCTGTGGACGCGCGTCGAGACCGAGTCCAAAGGACCGGAAACGGTCAACTACGAGGTGGCCCTCGACGAGGGCTTCCGTCAACTCGTTGCCGGTGGGCAGGTCGTCACAGGGGCGGACTCGGATCACACCGTCCGCCTGAAGGTCACGGGGCTTGCCCCTTACACGCGCTACTACTACCGGTTCATGGCTCACGGCGTGCTCTCCGAGACGGGACGCACCCTCACGGCCCCCGCCGCCGACGCGGACGTGCCGGTTCGCCTGGCCGTAGCCTACGGACAGAGCTATGTCGGACGGTATTTCACTGCCTGGCGCGTCCTCGCGGAGCAGGAGCAAGACATCGACTTCGTGCTGTTCCTGGGCGACTACGTCTACGAGGCGGACGTGATCGCCGGCGCCCAGGACCCGACTCCCGACCGGCACGTCAACTTCCTGGACGGGATGGCCCTGGGCGAGAGCCCGGAGGACGGCACGGTCGCGTGGACGCTGAACGACTACCGGCTGCTGTACCGCACATGGCGCATGGACGAGGACCTGAAACGTGCGCACCGCCTTTACCCGTTCATCACTGTCTGGGACGATCATGAGTTCGCCAATGACTGCTGGCAGGACCACGCGAACGACTTCAACGGAGCCAGGGGCGACGAACAGGAGACCACCCGCCGCGAGGTGGCGACCCGGGCGTGGTACGAATACATCCCTGTGGACGTGGACTACCACCCCGAGGCCGGGTTCCCGAACGACATCCGCCTGTACCGGTCCTTTGGCTTCGGGCGTCACGTGGACCTGTTCGTCACCGACCAGCGCACCTACCGCGACGACCACGTGATCCCGGAAGGCCCGATCGACCTGAAGGTCGGGAAGGTGCAGAAGAACTCGATCCTGGGCTCGCGCACCCTGGTGATCAAGGAGGGGTTCGACCAGCGGGAAGAGTCGGTGTCCCCTACCATGCTCGGCGATGCTCAACGGGACTGGCTCGTGACGAGCGTGAAGGACTCGACGGCCACCTGGAAGCTCATCGGCAACCCAACCTTCATGGCCCAGATGCTGCTGGATTTGACGGACATCGAGACCCTGCTGCCCTTTCTTCGCAAGCGTTTCTATTTCAAGCTCGACCACTGGGACGGCTACCGAAGCGAACGGGCCCGCATCCTTTCGGACCTGACGGGCGTCTCCGATATTGTGGTCCTCACCGGCGATCTCCACGCCTCGTCGGCCTCGGATATCCACGTGGACTTCGATGAGCCGGGCTCGATGCCCACGGCCGTCGAATACATGGGCCCGAGCATCTCCTCTGTTTCGTTGCAGGAGCAGCTCGCGCTGGCAGTGGGAGTCGATCCCCTGTTGAACTTGCTGGGTCTGGGGTCCCTGGTGGATCAGGCCGACGCCATCTTCCGGGACGGCAACCCCCACTTCCGCTACGTCAAGACCCGGACGTACGGCTATACGATCGTGGAGGTGGACCGCGACCGGGAAGTGAGGGTCGACATGGTGCACGTGCCGGACGTCCTCTCACCCGGTGGGGTCGAGCCCGTCGAGCGAGTCCGTTTCCGCACCGTGGCAGGAACGAACCGGATCGAGCTTCTCTAACGCAATTCACTCCCGAAGGAGGTCGGTGCGATGCTGACAGAGGCTTACATCCCTTACAAGGGCTACTACAGTACCCCCTTTTCCAGATGGCAGGGGACGATGGCCAATGAGCACGCCGTCGTTCTGGGAGCAAACACCTCGAAGAGATGGTTTGCCCAGAAGGGCTGGGACCCGAAGATGTTCGACTACGTCTTTCTCGGGATGACGGTGGGGCAG
>JAUWSZ010000713.1 GCA_030609865.1 bacterium
ACCGGGAAGGATCGCGTAAAGCTGCCTGCCGGGTTCCACCGGGAGGGCGTGGATTCATAGCGCGAGATACGATGCACATATCTTCAGAGTCAGAGAAAATGATCGAGATTCAAGTTGGCGGAGGCGCGTCGAAGCGATACCCGGACGGTGTGCCCGTTCGCGAGGTCCTGGAAGACAACGCTTCCTTTACCCATGGCGACACCATAGCGGCGCGGTTCAACGGATCTTTGGTCGATCTCCAGAGGCCCCTCGAAGAAGACGGGGAACTCGAGGGGATCTCGATGAAGAGTCCGAACGGATTGGAGATCCTTCGCCATAGCACTTCCCACGTGATGGCCTGCGCCGTCCAGGAGTTGTTCCCGGAGGTGAAAGTCACGATCGGGCCCGCCATCGAGAAGGGCTTCTACTATGACTTTGACCGGGAAACGGCCTTCACACCGGACGATCTCGTCCTAATCGAAAAACGTATGAAGGAGATTGTTTCCCGGGACGAGCCCTTTGAGCGCCTTCTGCTCCCGCGAGACGAGGTGCTGGGGTTTTTCAGGGACAAGGGCGAGAAATACAAGCTTGAGCTCCTGGAAGATATCGGTGATGAACAGGTTTCCCTCTACAGGCTGGCCGGCTTTACCGATCTTTGTCGGGGTCCCCATCTTCCCTCTTCGAAGCGAATCAAGGCGTTCAAGCTCACCGGGGTCGCCGGGGCATACTGGCGTGGGGACGAGCGGCTGCCCATGCTTCAGCGAATCTATGGGACCGCCTTTCCGGACAAGAAGGCGCTCAAGGAACATCTCAGGCTCGTGGAGGAGGCGAAGAAGAGGGATCATCGCAGGCTGGGGAAAGAGCTGGATCTCTTCTCGATCTCCGACGAGGTGGGCCCGGGGCTGGTTTGCTGGCATCCGAGGGGAGCGAAGATTCGGACCCTGATCGAGAATTTCTGGCGGGAGGAACACACCCGGAACGGTTACGAACTCCTCTACACCCCCCATGTTGCCAAGCTTCAACTCTGGGAAACGAGCGGTCACACCGGGTTTTACAAAGACAACATGTTTTCGCCCATGGATGTGGAAGAGCAGCAGTATCAGTTGAAGCCGATGAATTGCCCGTTTCACATCCAAACCTTCAAGTCCCGCCTTCGAAGCTACAGGGAGTTGCCGAAAAGATGGGCGGAATTGGGCACGGTCTATCGGTATGAGCGATCCGGTGTCCTGCACGGTCTGCTTCGGGTCCGGGGATTCACGCAGGATGATGCCCACATCTTCTGCCGGCCCGACCAGCTGGAAGACGAGATCCGGCGGGTCATCGATTTCACGCTCTTTGTCCTCAGAACCTTCGGGTTTGATCGATTCGACGTCTACCTGAGCACCCGACCCGAGAAGTATGTGGGGACTCCGGAGAGTTGGGAGCTAGCCACCGATGCGCTGAAGGCGGCGCTCGAGAAGGTGGACCTGGGCTATACCGTTGATCCGGGGGAAGGCGTGTTCTACGGCCCCAAGATCGACATCAAGATCAGGGACAGCCTGGGAAGGCAGTGGCAGTGCTCGACGATCCAGGTCGATTTCAACCTGCCCGAGCGGTTCGACCTGCACTACATCGGAGAAGACGGAGGGCGCCATCCGGTCATCATGATCCATCGTGCCCTGATGGGCTCCCTGGAACGTTTCTTCGGGTGCCTCATCGAACACTACAACGGCGCGTTCCCGGTCTGGCTCGCTCCTGAACAGGTCATCCTGTTGCCCATCACCGACAGGGCCCACGATTATGTGCAGGAGATCGTCCCTGTCCTCACGGACAAGGGTCTCCGGGTGGAGTCTGATCTGAGAAACGAGAAGCTGGGACTCAAGATCCGTGAAGCACAACTGGCCAAGATCCCCTACATGTTGATCCTGGGCGACAAGGAGGTCGAGGAAAAAACGCTGTCTGTCCGGACACGGTGGGGCGAGAACATACAGGGGATGACCCTGGAGGCGTTCCTGGAGCGCATCCAGCAAGACACCGAAACGCGAAAGGTAGAAACCGGCTAGCCTGTCAGAGGGCGGCAAGGTTTCCGTAGTCCGAACCACAAGAATGAAGAGGAGGGAATGGCGAACCACAGACAATCAAAAAAGGAAGAGGCAGGAGTCAAGATCAATCGTGACATCGGGGCGAGCGAGGTTCGGCTGATCGACTCGGAGGGGGAGCAGGCAGGGATCGTGCCCATTGAGGAGGCTCTTCGGCTCGCGGAGGAGAACGGCCTGGATCTCGTTGAAGTGGCTCCCAACTCGACGCCCCCGGTCTGCCGGATCATGGACTACGGGAAGTATCGGTATCAGCAGTCCAAGAAGACCAAAGATGCCAAGAAGAAACAGACCGTCATCCATGTGAAGGAAGTGAAACTGAGGCCGAAGACCGAAGAGCACGACATCCAGTACAAGACTGCGAACATCAAACGATTCCTCGCTGAAGGGAATCGGGTCAAGGTGACGATCCAGTTTCGGGGAAGGGAGATCGCCCAACCGACCATGGCCAACAGGGTCGTCGATAGGGTGATGGAAGGCATCGAAGGTCTAGGCCTTGTCGATCAGAG
>JAUWSZ010000145.1 GCA_030609865.1 bacterium
GGGCTTCTTGTCCATCTTCTTGATGTGCTCGAGCATGGGCAGCAGGAGCGCAGGCGCACCCGCGGAGACCGTGACCTTCTCGTCGACCATGACGTCCGCCAACTCATCCAGCCGGTTCAGGTTGTACATGCCCGGCAGGACGAACTTGGACCCCACCAGGGTCGCAAAATAGGGCCCGCCCCATCCCATGGCGTGAAACATCGGGACCAGTTGGAAGTAGCAGTCCTTGCTCGAGAGCTGCGCGTTGGCGCAAGTCGACAGGGCATGGAGATAGGTGCTGCGATGGGAATAGTATACGCCCTTGGGCCGCCCCGTCGTTCCGGTGGTGTAGCAGGCCGCGCAGGCCGCCTTCTCGTCCATGTGGGGCCACTCGTATTCCGCATCTGCTTGGCTGAGCAGATCTTCATAACTGTACACAGGGCTGAGCTTGGTCTGAATGTCCTTGATGTTCTTGTCCGTGAAGACAACGTAACCCTGAACCGACTTGAACTGAGGCGCGGCCGCCTCCACGAGGGGAAGCAGTGTTTCATCCACGACAACGAGCTTTGTCTCCGCGTGGTTGACCACATAAGACAGGTCCGTGGGTGAAAGACGGAGGTTCATCAGCAGCATCACCGACCCGGTCCCGGGGATCGCGAAGTACATTTCATAGTTCCGGTAGGAGTTCCAATCCATCACACCGACCCGGTCCCCGATACCGATTCCCAATCCCTTCAGGGCATTTGCGAACCTCATCATCCTCCCGTACGCGTCCGCGTATGTGTACCGGAACATGCTGTCCCCCACCTTGCTGGCGATCTCCTGTTTGTCGGCATTTCGTACGCCGTGTTTGATCAGGTTGATCACATTCAGCTGGTAGTCATCCTGCATGGTTGAGGGAAATCCCTTGACGATTTCCATCCTGCCCTCCTGTTCGTCTCTAGTGGTAGTGAAATAAACCCATTCTATTTCGAGGAAGCAACAACCCGAGAAGATTGGTGAGAGGGGGGTCGTCCTGCGTCAGAGGAAGTATAGAGAGAGACAGGAAAGGGTGTCAAGGTTCCGCATCTCGAGGGGACGATTGCACGAAAAAAAGCCGCTTCCTGTCCTTTGACAGGGGCCGCGACCCGCCCCTATACTCTTCCTCCCAGGCACACATCCTCTCGAGAGCCCCTCATGCGAAGGCATCATCCCTCCGGACGGTGGAGGCTAGGTCTTGGTCTCTCCCTCCTCACAGTGTTCATGTGGGGCCTTCTGCCCATCGCCCTGCAGATCACCCTCGAAGAAATGGACGGCTACACGATCACCTGGTACCGGTTCATGGCGGCCGCCGTCCTGCTCGGCTCTTATCTGGCGCTGCGCAGAGGTCTTCCCGGTCTACGGGGCCAGGGCTCGAGTGTGCTCGCCTTGCTGGCCGTGGTAACCCTGGGCCTGGGCGGAAACTACATCCTCTACATCCTTGGCCTTTCTTACACCTCAGCCGGTTCGGCGCAGGTGCTCATCCAGCTCGCTCCGGCGATGGCGATGCTGGGCGCCCTCGTCGTCTTCCGGGAACGCTTCGCAAAGGCACAATGGTTCGGCCTCTTCGTGCTTGCCTCGGGCATGGTGCTCTTTTTCCACAACAGGCTCGGAGAGATTCTTGTAGAAACCGGCGACTACTCGCTCGGGATGATCCTCATCCTCCTGGCCGCCATCGCCTGGGCGATCTACTCCCTCGCACAAAAACAGCTGCTGACTGAGATGTCCTCCGCAGCCGTTCTGTTGGTCTTCTATACGGGAAGCACGATTCTCCTCCTTCCGGCCGCGTCCCCACGATCGGTCCTGGCTCTGGGTTCCCTTCAGTTCTGGCTTCTCGTTTTCGCAGCCCTCAACACCCTGATCGCCTACGGAGCCTACTCCGAGGCCCTGGCTCATTGGGAGGCCTCGCGCGTCAATGCCGTCCTGACGCTGACCCCGGTTGCCACCCTGTTGATGATCCGCATCGGCTCCGCCCTCTGGCCGGGAGTCGTGGCTTCCGAACCGCTCAATGCTCTCTCCGGCGTGGGCGCGATCCTCGTCGTGGCCGGCTCCATGACCATCGCGCTCGCACAGTCCTCAAAGGGAGTTCCGCCCTTGAATCCCAACACAAGTCGAAAGGAGACTCGTCATGAAGAATCCCGAGATCCAGTGCAGTTACTGCCCGAATAAAGGTTGTTTCCACGGTGATCTGAGCAAGGCCCCTGCGTTCTGTCCGACCCTGACACGCACCGAGGTGATGGAAGAGGCCAAACAGAAGCTCGAAGAGCCGGAAAACCAGCGAATGGCACAGGACGTTGCCAGAACGTGGAAGGAGTATGGGAAGCTGACCCGGGTGGAGGAGACGGTGCTCTACGCGAAGCTCCGGGGGTGCAAACGAGTCGGTCTCGCCTTCTGCGTGGGCCTGTCACAGGAGGCGGAGTTGTTCACCAACATCCTTCTCAACGAAGGGTTCGAGGTTTCCTCCGCCTGTTGCATGTCCGGGGCGCTATGTTCAGAGGACGTTGCCCTGCCCGAAGAGGAAAAAGTCTTGTCCGGCATGCGCCAGCCCATGTGCAACCCGATCGGCCAGGCCGCGATCCTGGACGGCGAGGGCTCGGAACTGAACATCATCCTGGGCCTCTGTGTGGGAGACGACACACTGTTCATCAAGCACTCCAAGGCCCCGGTCACGGTCCTGGCGGTCAAGGACCGGGTCCTGGCGCACAACCCGCTCGGAGCGCTCTACACGGCCCGTCACATTTACACCCGTTTGAACATAAAGCGACCCAAGAAGGAAAGCCAGGCCGAGGGATGAGTCCCGGGATGCGGGGCCGAAATCGCTATTCCTGGCTCTGCAAGAATTTCCACATCAGAAAGAACAGCAGGGTGGCCAGCAGGCCCACGGGAAAGCTGATCTTGAGCCTGCTGCCGGAAGACCCCTCTTCCGGGGCCGTCCTGCGGGGCCGGAGGTCTTCCGGGCCATCCCACTCCGGCAAGGGGTGAATCGGCTTAACGTTCAGCACAGGGGTCGCGGCCGCCTCCAGGAACCCGATCGTTCCCGTGTCCCGACCGCCCGTGAACACGCCTTGCGCCAGGAACAGGAAGACTATCGTCAGGAAGATTCCCTTCTTCATAATACAAACTCTATCTCTTACCCCGTTTGTATGCAAGAAAAAAAAGGCTATGCCCTGTCCCGGAAACATTTCCAAAGCCTTTTCGAGCATGCTATAAGGGCCTCGAGAGATCGCTTTCTGTTCCACATAGCCGGTAACGGACCCGAGGACATGACCACGGAAGCCTACTTCCTGTCAGACATCCATCTGAAGAGCCTCGATCAACCGGACGCCCAGGTCCTGCTCGGCCTTCTCGAGGACATGGGGCCTCGGATCCAGGCGACCCACTTGTTCCTTGCGGGCGACATCTTCGATTTCTGGCTCGGCGGCCATGAGTACTTCACCCGGAAGTTCTCTCCGATTGTGGACCACCTGCGGAGGATCGTTGCCGGCGGAGTGGAGGTTCACTATTTTGAGGGCAACCACGACCTGTATCTCCGGGATTTCTGGCAGGATCAACTGGGCATTCGGGTGCACGTCCGAGCGCGCATGTTTCAGCTGGGGAATCTCAGGGTTCGGGTGGAACACGGAGATCTGCTGGACCCGGCCGACCGGGGCTACCGTTTTCTTCGCCGGCTTCTTCGCACACCGGTCATCACATACGCAGGCTCTCGATTGCCGGGAGGCCTCCTGGCCCGAATCGGCAGGGTCGCAAGCCGCACGAGCCGACGGTATACGAGCCGCCACAAGACGATCTCGGATGAGCGTGCACGGACAACGGTCCGCTCTCATGCGGAGAGGGCAATTCAGGAGGAGCCCTTCGACCTGATCATCACCGGCCACGTGCACGTACGGGACGACCATGAATTCGAGCATGGCGGGCGGAAAGTCCGTTCCGTGAACCTTGGGTCCTGGGCAGAAAGCCCTTGCACTTTCCGGATCACAGATACCCGCCAGGAATTCATCCAACTGCCTTTGGTGAACCGAAATGTGAAACAACGTCAATGACAATGGAGTCGAAACGTGGAAGGATTCTCAAGAGAGGTCTTTGCAGATCGCAGGAAGGGAATCATGGAGAGTATGGGGCCCGCAGTGGCCGTGTTCCCAGCCGCGAGAGAACTCATCCGGAGCAACGACACGACCTTCCCCTTCCGGCAGGACAGCGATTTCTATTACCTCACCGGCTTCCCGGAGCCGGACGCACTGGCGGTTCTGATAAGCGGCGAACCAGAACGATTCGTTCTCTTCACCCGCCCCCGGGACCCGAAGCAGGAAACTTGGACCGGCCGCCGTCACGGCCCCGAAGGAGCCAGGGAGGTCTTCGGAGCCGATGAGGCGTTCCCCCTGAACTAGTTGGACAGCACCATGCCCAAGATCCTTTCAAACGTGGACCGGGTCTTCTTCGCCTTTGGCAAGGAAGAGACATGGGATCGGAGGATGATGGGTTGGATCAACCAGGTGCGAACCAAAGGAAGTAGGGGCGCCGTAAGCGCCCCTACGGAGCTGATCGACGCAGCCTTCGTCGTCCATGAAAAGAGGATCATCAAAGAAGCGGACGAAATCGATCGGATGCGAAGGGCCGCTCGAATCTCGGCGGAATCTCACATGCTGGCCATGAAGGCCTGTTCCCCCGGCATGACCGAGCGGGACCTGCAGAACCAACTCGAGCATTGCTGCCTGTCCCGGGGGGCTCAGGCCATGGCGTACGAGACGATCGTGGCCGGCGGGCCGAACGCATGCGTTCTCCATTATGTGGAGAACAGCGCCCGGCTGAACGAAGGGGACCTCGTACTGATCGACGCCGGCTGTGAACTCGACAATTATGCCTCGGACATCTCCCGTACCTTCCCTGTTTCAGGAAGATTCACCGAAACCCAGCGTCGGGTATACGAGATTGTCCTCGAGGCACAGTCGGCCGGGATCAACAGCGTCCGAAAGGGGGAAACGGTCCACTCCGTTCATTCCTCTGTTGTCCATCTGCTTGCTGAGAGGCTGGTGGAGCTGGGGTTGCTCGATGGGGACCCGGAACGGCACGCTCGCATCTGCCTGCAGAGCGCGGAGACGCCCGACGAGGAGGCCCGGGAAGAGAGGCTCGAAGAGGGAGAGATCGGGCTGCAACACTATTACACGCACAATACGTCTCATTGGCTCGGGCTCGATGTCCACGATGTCGGAAGGTACCGTGAGGGGGGCGCCTGGCGCCGACTCGAACCCGGCATGATCCTGACCGTCGAGCCGGGCATATACATTTCCTCCGAAGCTGATTACGCCCCGGAGGAGTACAGGGGCATCGGCGTACGCATCGAGGACGATGTCCTGGTGACCGAAGATAAGCCGTCGATCCTGTCCGAGTCGTGTGCGAAGTCCGTCGAGGAGGTGGAGGCCGCTTGTCAAGGCCACTAGCAGGCTTCCCTTCCCTCACTCCACGACTTTCCCCTCGAAGAACCGATGGAATTCCTCCGGCAGCAGACCGGGTTCCACGCGATCCGCCATCGGGGAGAGGTCCACAGAATTGAATGTGTTCAAGAAGAGCGTAGGCCCTTTCCCCCCTGCACTCCTCACCCGATGCAAGAGTCCGCTCAGGGTCTTTGCCGTGTAGGTCAGTTCCAGGTCAATGCCCTCGGTCCTGGCCATCAACGCAAGGGCCCTTCGCGCCCCGTCCGTCGGATGTCCGTAGCCTGCCCCGTAATAGTCCTGCTCCATGGGCATATCCGCCTGGGTCAGCGCCAACTCGGGCACCGATCGGTCATGGCGTCGCATCAGCTTGAGGGCCTTGCGGGCGAGCCGAAGGGCGACTTTCGGGTTGGCGAACAGGCGTGGCGCAACCTGTATGCCCACCACCCGGGTCTTCAGCCCGGCCAACCTCAGCCCGAGAACCAGCCCGGCCAGCGTTCCGCCGGAGCCGACGGCCAGGTAGATCACCTTGGGCAGGGGCAGTTCCTTTCGTTCCACCTGCATGGCGAGTTCCAGCCCCGCATCCACATACCCGAGCACGCCCACGGGGCTCGAGCCCCCTCCCGCGATGAAATAGGCGTCACGCCGACGAATCCGCTCGGCCACGTAAAACCGCCAGAGGGCGCTCAGGAGATTACTCATATAGAACATCTCTGCCCCGTATGCGTGGTACAGGAGCAGGCTCTTGCGCACGTGGGCCGTCACCGGCTGCCCGAACAGCCCAAGGACAACGTGAAATCCGAGCTTGCGGCCGAAGACGGCAGTCGCCAGTCCGTGATTCGTCCCGATCCCCCCACCCGTCACGAGCGTCTTGTAGCCCCGGGAAAGGGCGTCTCCGAGCAGAAATTCGAGCTTCCGCGGCTTGTTTCCACCATACGTGGAAGAGGTCTTGTCATCCCGCTTGATCCACACCTCGCTCCCCAAGTGGGTGCTGAGGCCCTCGAGGGCCTGAACCGGCGTGGGAACCTCCACGAGGGGAGTCCAGGACACGCCCTGCTCGAGTGCGGGGAAGGCTTCGAACAGCCAGGGTCTCTTCGTACCGGAAGGGAGCGATGCCATCGTGTTTTTATCCTATGTAAATTGGAAACAACATTGGGACCGACTACACACGGACACACCTCGCTGGTGCAAACCGAATTCTGCCAGATGGCGTGCGTCTCGTCCAGTCGGGACAGAGTCTGGGGACAGCCACCGATTTCCTGGAAGTGCATCGATAGTTAGGGTAGTGGGGAA
>JAUWSZ010000301.1 GCA_030609865.1 bacterium
AAAGTCGATAGACGATGGTCTCTAGGATACGTCAGGGTAAGATATGGGGTTCCAACGTCATTATTGCCTGGACCACCCTGAGGCGGTCCTCTTCCAGGTTCCGGAGGACATTGCCCGCCTTGATCGGAAACTCGGGACCCATCAAGATGCCGGGGCTGAGCAAAGGGCGGCCTTGCTTCATCGCCTTTTCGCGGGCCCCGCGAAACCGGATGGTCGATTCCTGGGTGACGTCATTCCAAACCTCGATTCGGAACCCCGCTGTCTGCAGCAGTTCCTGTGCGTCCTCCGGGGCGACCAGATAGCTCAGCTCCGGACCGATCGCCCATGGAACCGGAAAATGCACTGCCGGTTGGGGCCCGGCGAACACCTCATACAAGGCGAGCTTCCCCTCCGGTCGCAGCACCCTTCCCAGCTCTTTGAGGAGGCCGGCCTTGTCCTCGATGTTCATCGCCACGTGCTGCATCCAGGCGACATCGACGGAACGATCCTCCAGGGGCAAATTCAGAGCACTCCCCTGGCGAATGTCCACCTTGTGGGCCAACCCTGTGCGCTCGTTCAGCAGCGCGGCGGCAGCGCAAAACTCTTCGGTCAGGTCGACACCGACGACGTTACACCCGAAGTGGTGTGCCATCGCCCTGGCCGGCCCCCCGATCCCACAGCCCACGTCCACGACCCTCATCCCCTCCGACAATCGGGCGAGACGGCCCAGTTCCAGGGTCGGCCTTCGTCCTCCGATGTGGAACTCGTCGACCGGGGCAAGATCCTCTACGGTGAGGGCATTCAGATCCTTGCCGGCATTCTCGAGGGCCTCGAGAATGCTCGCGCCCAACTCCTTCCGACTGTAGTGGGCGAGCACGGCCTCTTCTTGTTTGCTCACAGCCATCGGGTCTTCATCGGTTTCCGGTCGACGGTCCGGAGGAACTTGAGCTTAGGGTAGCCCAGGACGAGGATACTGAACACCTTGTGGCCCGGCGGCAAGTCCAGTTCCTGGACGATAGGCGGGTACCGGTTGGCCACGAATTCGAAGAGCCCGATGTAGCACGTCTCCAGGGAAAGGGTTCTTGCGGCCAGGGTCACGGTTGTGGAGAAGATGACGCAATCGTCTTTCGGGGTGCTCGTATCGGTGGGGGAATGAAAGAGCATCACGGCAGGGGCTCGGTGGAAGATGACCTCCATGCCGAACTGCCTGGCCGTCACCACCATCTTCAGAGTATCGGCCATGGACAGGGCGGATCTCGTCGTCTGAGGCAGATCCCTGCCTGCTGCCTCGTACTCCCGGGCCTCCTTTTCGAGTTCATCGATACGGCTCTCGAAGAAGTCCACCGTGTGGTCCGAGAGTCTCTGAATCTTGTCACGGTCCTGGATGATCGTTATCTCCACCGTCTGCCGATTGCTCCCCGTGGGGGCATAGCGACAGATATCCACCAGCCTCTCCAGGAGTTCTCTGGGCACTTCCTTGTCCTCGAAGATCCGGTGGCTTCGGCGGCTTCGGACCAAGGATTTGAACGTATCCGCATCGTACTCGACCCCTTTTTCGAGATCTAAGAAATTCTCCATGTCCATCTTCTGATGCGTAATCGCCCCGGTGGGACAGAGGGCCACGCAGTGACCGCAAAGGTTGCAGGTTGCCGCACTTGCGCTCGACGTGATCACTCCCTCTACTTCCCTGTAATTCATCAGGCACCGAGTCACGCAGATGCCGCACTGGGTACACAGATCCTGGTCAATCGAAGTCCAACTCATCGTTTCCTCCGTGGCACGCCTAATTCTTTTGTGTACGAACTATTCTGCCTCACCGAAATCATAACTGCAACTACCTATCCCTCCGTTCTCATGATAGAATCGGGGTCCTCACGATAATGCGCAAGGGGGTTCGCCAATGGACAAGAGGGCAACCACGAACTGGAAGGATCTGGTCATCTCGCCTGAAGAGGTGTTGAAACGGATCGAGCCCGGGATGAGCATCTTCGTCGGTACCGGCGTGGCAGAACCCAGGACCCTGGTCAAGCACCTGATGGCCTCGGACGCCGGGAACGTGCGCGACCTGGAGCTGATCCAGATCGTGAGCCTCGGCGACGCAATCTCCCTGGAAGAACTCCATGCCCAGAAGTATCGCCTCAAGACCTTCTTCTCGGGATGGGTGGCGAGCGAGGCGATCAAGGCCGGGAGGGTGGATCTGATTCCAAGCCCTTTCTCCCGAATCCCCCGGCTGATCGAATCCGGACAGATCCCGATCGACGTGGCCTTCGTGCAGGTCACGCCCCCGAACGAGGCAGGCTACTGCAGCTTCGGGGTGGCCGTCGATGTTGCCCGGCAGGCGATGGAACAGGCCTCCCTCGTCGTGGGAGAGATCAACACAAAGGCCCCGAACACCTTTGGGGACACCTTTGTTCGCGTGTCGAGCTTCGACATGCTCGTTCACTCGACAGAAGATCTGATCGTCTTCGACCGATGGCCGGTCGACGATGTGTTCGATCAGGTGGCGGCCAACGTGGCATCGGTCATCGAGGACGGCAGCTGCATCGCCTTTTCCCTGGGCCCGTTGTTCGAGGCCTTGAGCCCTCACCTGGCTCACAAACAGGATCTGGGCGTGCACACCCCCTTCTTCACCGACGCGTTGATGGACCTGATCGAGAGCGGAGCCGTGAGCAATCGATACAAGGAGATCTTTCGTGGCAAAAGTCTAGCCTCCTATGCCTTCGGAACTCGCGAGATGATGGACTGGCTCGACCGGAACCCCCTGGTCGAGTTCCAGGGCGTGGACAAGGTGTTCTCCCCGACCCAGATCGGCAAGAACCCGCGGTTCGTGGCGGTCATGCCCGCGCGCAAGATCGATTTGTCCGGTCGTATCGCCCTTCACTTCGGCAAGGGCAACGTGTCTGCAGGGCCGGCCGAAGTGGTAGACTTTTTCCACGGGGCAGAGCTCTCTTGCGGGGGACGCACGATCTTCGCCCTCCCGAGTCGAAACCGGAAGGGGGAGCCGAATATCCGGATTTCGGTGGCTGAATTCCCGAACCAGTTCGGCATGGGCCCCGGTGCGGACATGGTGATCACCGAGTACGGCGTCGCCAACCTGAACGGTCGATCCGTGCGGGAGCGCGCACAGGCACTGATCGAGATCGCCCACCCGGACGATCGGCCGGAACTGGTGGAACTCGGAAAGAAGGAGAAGATCCTGTATCAGGACCAGATCTTCATCGCTGAGTCCGCCCACCTTTACCCGTCCCATATCGCTACCAGGCACACGTTCAAGGGGGGCGTCGAGGTCAGGTTCCGGGCCATCAAGCCGTCCGATGAGGAAGAGATGCGCCGCCTCTTCTACCGTTTCTCGGACAAGGCGGTCTATTACCGGTATTTCACCCCGATCAAGACCATGCCGCACGCAAGAATGCAGGAATACGTGAACGTGGACTATCGAAAGGCCATGGCGATCGTGGGGCTGGTCGGGGAGTCCGGCCAGGACCGCGTCATCGCGGAGGGACGATTCGTCAGGGAACCGCACGGCCCTCGTGCAGACCTCGCCTTTGTCGTGGACGAGGGATATCAGGGGCTCGGCGTTGCCACGTATATGTACAAGATGCTCATCCGGCTGGCCAAGGAGCAGGGACTGCCCGGGTTCACGGCCAGTGTGCTCGCAACCAACCAGAGCATGATGAAGGTCCTTGACAAGGGAGGCCTGCCGGTCAAGGCCAGCCTGGAACAGGGGGTGTACGAACTCGTCATCCCCTTTGATGCGGAACCCCTCCCGGATGGAAGACGAATCCAATACGATCACAAGAGGTGAACGAAGATGGAAACAGAACGCAAAAGCTCGTCCGCAGCGACTGATTTCAGCGAGCCCGTCGTCCTCGGTGCTTCCGGAATCACCGCACCTCGCATGGGCATCGGCTCCGACTCAGGCGTTCCCTGCGAGGCGCTGGAGTGGGCCTTTGAGCAAGGGGTCAATTACTTCTACTGGGGCTCTCGGCGGACAAAGGGGATGAAGGAGGCGATTCGGAGGCTTGCCCCCCGATGGCGGGAGAAGATGACCATCGTCCTCCAGACCTACGACTACACGGGCCTGGCCATGGAACAGACCTTTCTTCGAGGATTGAAGCAGCTGAAAATCGATTATGCCGACGCCTTCATCCTGGGCATGCGGAACAAGCCCGTCCCGGAACGCATCATGAACAAGGCCCTTGCCTTTAAGGACAAGGGCCTCGTCAAGCATTTGATCGTGAGCGCCCATGACCGGTCCACCTACCGGGGTCACCTGGAGCGGAAGGCCTTTGACCTGATCATGGTCCGTTACAACGCGGCCCATCGGGGGGCAGAGAAGGACGTCTTTCCCTTCCTTCCCGAGGAGAACCCCCAGGGTGTCATTTGCTACAACTCCACGAGGTGGGGGAACCTGTTCGACCCGCAGTGGATGCCCGAGGGAGAGCGGACTCCCAGCCCGGTGGACCTCTACCGGTACGTCCTCTCCAACCCGCACATCCAGATGGTGCTCACCGCGCCGGAGACCTTCGAACAGCTCAAAGAGAATCTCAAGACCCTGGAGTCAGGGCCGGTCACCGACGAAGAGCGGCAGTGGCTCGAACGAATCGGGGATCATGTCCACCCACTGAACCCCAACACGAACTTCGACTTCCTCGTTCCGGGGCGCGGCCTGAAAAAAAAGAAGGGATAAGGGTAGGCCTTTTCCAGCCATCCCCTCTCCCTTGAGAGGGAGAGGGCTAGGGTGAGGGTGACGCAGAAGCTCCCCCTCATCCTGACCTTCTCCCCACAGGGGAGAAGGAATTCACTGTGCTGAGGGATCCCCGCTTTCGCGGGGATGACAGTGACTTCTTCCGCATAGCCGGGCATGAACGGGTCTTTAGCTTTCGGGCTCGCAAGCGGGCGCGGGACC
>JAUWSZ010000393.1 GCA_030609865.1 bacterium
CAGCGCCACGGCCTGCGCAAGATTGGCCGTACTCGATACCCTTCCGGAGAGGGTGACAGAATCGTCAAAGGAGATGACCCGGATGTCTTCCTCGTCCGGGAGTATCTCATGCAGCCTTTGCTTCAGCCTCGAAACGTCAGCCGTCACGATCAGGTCGTAGATGTGCCGAAGGGCCTTTCCCTGCCAGAGCGTGATGTTGGTGACTCCGGGAGCCTTCCCGGTAATGTAGATCTCGCGGGGAGAGAGGAGGTTGAAATCAGCGATGTCGAGATCGGCAATGGAGACCCGTTTTACCGGATCGGGCGTTCTCAGCAGAACGGATTTCCCTACGGTCAGTTCCAGTTTCTCGAGGGCCTCGCTCTCCAGGACCGCACCCGTCTGTGCCCGGGATTCAAGGGAAGGCACAGACAGGACGACGAGCACCAGACCGACAACGGCTGCATGCCTTGACCGCGATCTCGACTGTGGGAACATGAACCTCTCTCCTCGCGTTCTATTGATAGAAATTCTTTTGACTGACCCGATTGCCTTTGATGACCTGCACCTTCCTGACGAAGGGATCACCGCTTCTCTTCGGTCGTGGGGCAATTCGACGGAAAGAAGCGAGCGTTTGTGTCACGGTTGCCCCGTTTGTCAGCACAATCTCCATGTCAGTGGCGTTCCTCAGGGCAAACTGGAGCTTTCCCTGGGTGGCCGCAAGAGAGAGTTTTTCCCCCTCTTCAGGCGTGACTTCCAGGGTGTAGACGTCCACCGGGGAGCTCTCGCCGTCACCGTTCTCACCGAGTTCTGCCCCGGTGGCGAGCACCGGCACGTCCTGGAGCACGAGCTGGGTGACATCACTCTTCTTCCTGGGATCCTCCAGGGTAACGAGGACATCCACCCGATTGCCCGGCCGGATGAGACCGGCCAGTCCGATGACCTTGTCCCCCTTCACGGCAATGGCCCGCTTCCCCGGCTTTACAACCGCGGAGATACCCCCTGTCTGAACACTCGTCGGAGCGAGTCTCGACTCGAGAATGGGCTCATCCCCCTTTATCGGGAACAGGAGGATCCGCCCCTCCAGTTCGGCCACATCCCGAAAACATCCGGGTGGGAGGCTCTCCTTGAAATACGGTGCCGTCTTGATGTGTTTGCTTGTCAGTTGCGTTCCCCAAGGAAAATCCATCAGGGCCACCACGATGGGGACGGCTTCCGCCTTCTCCACTTGTTTCGAGGAGGGAGCAATTTGATTGTGGACCCATCTGTACGTCCAGACAGCCCCTCCCAGGGCAATACAGACTGCCAGCAGGATCGGAAGGATTGCTTTTAGTTTTGGCATGGCTTGTCACCTTTTTGTTGGTGTGTTGATCGGCACTTTTCTCGGAATACCTTAATGTCAAGTAAAGCTGGAGATGAGAAAGTTGTGGTGCGACAGCTTCCACGCGATGGTACACAGCGCCCCCAGGGCAATCGCGATCCCGTAGCACAACTTGGGTTGCTCCTCCCCCTTGGGCGCCGGGATATAGATGAATTGGCGCGTGCAGACGAAGGTCTTGAGCATGGTCGCGATTCGTACGACAAATCCCCTTGACTGCTTGTAGTTGGCCAGCACCACAAGAACCGCATAGATCACGCCGATGAAAGCCGTAAGCACAAAGGCATTGACGACTCCCAGGGGGCCAAGTATCGCACCCACAGCGCCCAGGAGTTTGACGTCCCCGGCCCCCATACCACCCATCAGGTAGAGAACGATCAGGATCGCCATCCCAAGAACCATCCCTCCGGCACTGAAGAGCAGGCCGTCAAGGCCTCTGGTGAACCCGGCGTAAGCAAGGGCTGTCCGGCTGGTGGGAAAGGTGAGCGCGTTGGGAATCTTCCGATACCGCAGATCAAAGATCGCCGCCGCAATCAGCACGCAGGATGAGAACAGGATGAAGAGCCCGTCGTTCGGTAGATTCATCTGGTTTACCCTTGATTTGCCTGTGCATATCTAGGACAGGATGGTTGATTGCGCACCCCCTTGCTTTCCAAGAAACCGGTAAGGGGGTGCGCAATCCGTTTAGTACACGACGATGATTAGCCCGTTTAGGGCCCAATTGCTGATACTTCCGTCAGCTTCCCGGCGATCCAACCTTGTACCATCCCCACTGAAACTAGGATTCCGAGTGCGATCACCGCTGCGATCAGGGTGTACTCGATCGCCGTTACACCATCTTCTTCTTTCAGGAATTTCTTGATCTTTTCCATCTTCTTGTCTCCTTCTCTTTGTTTGGTTGTTTCAACTTCGGTTGACGACTACTTGCTCCGTTGATGCTTTGTCTTTGCCTTCGCCTTTCTCACCCCCTTTCTCTGATGTTTTTCCTCCGTTGCACAGGCCAAGAGACTCAAGAGAAGTCCCTTTTTCATGCTCATTTTGAGAAACACTATCAAAATGAGAACGCATGAACTGCTTTGCCCGACCCCTGATTCCAGGGCTTTCGTAATGTTCTCCGTAGGGTTAGGGGCTTTCTCTCCATTTGTGCTTTCCTCTCTTGTCAGGTCGTGCAGGAGCATTGTGCAATGGATATGCCAACCAAGGTTTCCGGGAAATCCGAAACGTATAAGCAGTTGATTCTATAACGCTTTGATTGGGCACTTTCTTCGTTGGCCCGGCTCCCCCGTGCCGCGCAACCCCTCCTTGCCGAGGAGGCGGTAAGTAGAAGAAGCGAAATAAGTGGCAAGGATTTTCCCTTGTCGGAAGACCTATGGAGAGCCTGCCGCCGGGCGTTCTGGCAAGAAGAAAAGATCAACTCGAGCTGGGTCGGAGGGATTGATTGCGATGCCTATCGAGGTGCACCAAAGAAAGGCCAGGGGGTACCCTTCTCGCACGACATGCCTGGGTGGCCGCCTGGAGCAAGGAGGTCACGTGCCTTGGAAGGACTTCACTCAGGAGGGATTGTAAGGATCCTCTATGTGCTTATGTGAACTTTGCGTTTAGAAGAAATATCGAAGGCCGACAGTCCCAACAAAAGCGGTCAGATTGATGTCGCCAAGAGGAATGCTCGTTTCTCCCTGTACCAGGCTGGCACCGCCTTTGTTGTATTTGACCCCGAGCTCAACATTGATTGCAAGATGTCTCGTGATAAATGCATCCCAGCCACCCCCACCCTGGAGGGCAAGGGTATCGTCCATGTCTATCTTGTTCCCGAAGATGTCTTCGAGATCCTCCAGGTCATTGAAGTTGTATCCCACACCGAAATACAGATAAGAGGAAAACGGTCCCCGAAGCTCTGCAAAGGGCAGAACGGTGATGTTGGAGTCCTTGCCGAGGTCTATGCCCTCATCGTCGAGGTCATAGTGACGCATTTCCCACTCGCCCGTAACGCCCACCAGAAACCAGTCTGTGATCGAATAGAGCAAACTGCCCCCTGCCGTGATTGCCACCTTGCCTGATACCCCTTCCATCGACTCCTGCAAGAGAATCGATGGCCCCACTACCACGTCGAAGCCAAACTTCCCCTTGGTGTGGATCGGGTTTCCATGGACATCTGTCGGACCTGCTGCCATTGCCTGGCCCGCACAAAGAGACAGAATGGCCAGGAAGAATACGATTCCGATTGGCGCTCTTCTTTTCATGACCCTCCCCCGATGATTTTCGGCTGGACACCCTCAGGTACTGACGAATACGAGCTTTCACAGATCTAATCGCCCTTTTGGAAGCAGAACTTGAGTCCTCAAGGGAAGACCGGTAACAGGTAGAATCCCCGATAGTGGCTGTTGATGGTTATGGAATTCCCGGCAACGTCGCCCCCGGCGTTTATATCCACCGCCTCGCTGAACGGGTAAGGCTGTACGAAGGGATAGTCGTAGAAGTCATTGTGAACGCCCAGGTCGTACATCACGCCCTTGTCCCACAGGAATGCATGCCAGACCGGGACAGGGCCAATCCCTTGTTCCGCATAGAATACCCCGGTCTCGGAATAGCCCACTACCTGCCCGGCCTCGTTGATCGCTGTGGCAAAGCTGTTCGACCCTCCCAGTGTGCCCAGATCACGGATGATGCCCCTCTCGTCTTCGCCCAGCCCCCAGAGGAACGCGTGGATCGATTTGTCAGAGGTTGTTGCGCCCCCGACCACCTGGTCGCGGTTGTTGATGTCGGTCACCTCGCTGGTGCCCCCCGCCAAGGTGGTCCACAGGGTACATGGCGCCACCGTCCCAGAAGAAGCCCTGGACCGTGTC
>JAUWSZ010000094.1 GCA_030609865.1 bacterium
CAGGGCCTTCTGGAACTCCTCCTCGGAGATTTTTCCCTCATTCTTTGCGAAGAAGAACTTGCCGATCTCGTAGTGGGCAAACTCTTCCTCTTCGGCAAAGTCCTGGTCAGGGTAACAATAGGGAAGGTGATAGCCTCCGGTGATGATGATGGCCGGGATGTCGACCCGCGCGGCGGCCATCAAGAGCCCGGGCACGATCTTGTCGCACGACCCGATTAGAACGAGCCCGTCCAGCCGGTTGACCTTTGCCATAATTTCAACCGAATCGGCGATGACCTCCCGGGCAGGCAGGATGTAGTGCATCCCCTCGTGGCCTTCGGCCATGCCGTCGCAGGGAGCGATCGTGTTGAAGCCGAAAGGCGTCATGCCGACACCGCGGATCCCCTCGCGAACCCGCTCGGCAATCCGGTCGAGGTGGACGTGGCCGGGGTTCAGTTCGGTCCAGGTGTTCGCGATCCCGATCCTCGGTGCATCGAGTTCGGCCTCGGTGTAACCGCATCCATAGAGCAGCGGAGGAATGACTACATCCTCAAGGAGTTCGTGGATCATCTCCGGCACCCTGGGATCCTTGGGGCCACCCCCACTCTTCCTTGGAGATCCGGTTCCTTGGCTGGTCATACGGCGTACCTCCTTCGGTAAAGAGTGCAATGCCTGCATCTCCTCTCCCTTGAGCTAGGGTGAGGGTGGCACAGGAGCTCCCCCTCATCCTGACCTTCTCCCCAGAGGGGAGAAGGAATCCACTGTGCTGAGGGATTCCCGCCCACGCGAGTGAATGGCAGCTTATCAGTATTTCTGCGCATGTGCAGGAAGCTAAAACTTCGTAGGCCAGTTGGCCAGCTTGTGTTCGCTGATGCCCTTCGTGCGGGCGTTATGGCTGATCTCCAATGCCTTGATGATGTAATCGCGGGTCTCTCGCGGATCGATCACATCGTGGAGGTAGTGGCGTCCCGCAGCCCCGTAAGGGGACGCGTCGTCCACGAGCTGGCTCATCAGGTTCTGCCACTCCTCGGATTCCTTGTCGTCTGCGGATTTCTTCCCGCCGTGCACGACGTTGGCCGCGATCGCCGGGTCTACGAAACTCATCTCGGCCGTGGGCCAGGCCACATGGAAATCCGGAGCGGCTCCTGCACCACACATGTTCCAATAGGCCATGCCATAGGTCTTGCGAACGACGATCGATATCTTGGGAACCGTAACGAGGGCAAGGGCGTTCATGTAATTGATCACTCGGGCGGCGACGCGCTTGCGTTCCGCTTCCTTCCCCACCAGGAAGCCGGGGATGTCATGGAAGAAGAGCAGGGGGATGTTAAAAGAGTCGCACAGACACAAGAAGCTGATTACCTTGTCGATGCCGTCCGTGTCCATGGCGCCGGCATTGAAATAGGGTTGGTTGGCCACCACGCCGACCACCCGGCCGCCGACCCGGGCCAGGGCGGTGATGACCGTCTTGCCGAAAGAGGGCTTGATCGGAAACAGGCTGCCCGCATCTACGATACACTCCAGTATGCGGTGCATGTCGTAGCCGCGATTGCGTTTCTCCGGCAGATGGTCGAGGATTCGGTCCATTGCCGCGCCGGACCCCTCGGGAACCGGGGCGCGCGGCGGAAGTTCATCGCAGTGGGAAGGCATGTAGGACAGATAGTGACGGATCAACGAGAAGCACTCCTCCTCGTTCTCGGCCACCCTGTCCACATTCCCCGTGATTTCCGCGTGGACCTGCCAGCCGCCAAGCTCCTCATCGGTGACCTTTTCCCCGAGGGCCAGCTCGACCACCCTCGGGCCGGACACGCCCATGGCAGACCCCTTGACCTGAACGACGAAGTCGGACAGGCAGGCCATCCAGGTCGGCATGCCGTAGCATTCTCCCATGACCCCGGTGATCATCGGGGTCTGCCGAACCCGGCTGACGGCCTGGAGAAAGGTGTCGTATCCGCCACCGCCGTAAGAGGCCAGGCCGGCAGAGCCCATGATGTCCGGCATGCGTGCACCGCCCGCCTCGCCCAGGTAGATCACCGGGTGGCCGCGCAGGGCCGAAAAAACCTTGAGCTCCCCTTCCTTCCTCCCTGCGATACGGCTCGAGGTGGCTGCCAGGACCGTGAAGTCGTTGGAAAGGACAGCCACATGCCTGCCGTCGATCTTGCCGTGGCCGGCCACCTTGCTGTCTGCCGGAGTCTTGTCTTCCATGCCCGGCATGTCCGAATGGTTGAGCATGCCCACTTCCAGGAAGGAGCCGGGATCCAGGAGGCGGTCGATCCTCTCCCGGGCCGTGAGGCTTCCGCGATCGTGCTGCCTTTGGACCTTTTCAGGCCCCCCCATTTCCAGGGCACGCGCACGCCTTCGCTCGAGTTCCTCCAGTTGCTTTTCAAAGGGCATTTTGTTCTTCCTCCGGCATGCTCAGATCGCCCCTGCCGCCTTGAGCGCCTCGATATCATCCGCACCAAAGCCAAAATCGGCAAGCACTTCCTCCGTATGCGCACCGACCTTGGGCGGCGGTTTCGGCGTTTCGGGTGTTGTCCGGGAAAAGCGGGGGGCCGGAGCCGGCTGAAGAACCCCTTCGACCTCGATGAATGTATTTCTTGTCTGGTTCTGGGGATGGTCTTTGGCTTCATCGAGGGACAGGACAGGCGCAAAACAAACGTCGGTGCCTTCCATGATCTTGCACCACTCGTCACGGGTCTTGCTCTTGAAAATTTCGGTAAGTCGTTCCTTGAACGCCGGCCACTTCGTTTGATCGAGCTGGTTTTGATAATCAGGGTCATCGATCCCGGTGTGCTTCAACAAGAGGGCATAGAACTGTGGCTCAATCGAGCCGATGGATACGTACTTTCCGTCAGCGGTCTCATAGGTGTCATAGAAGTGTGCCGCCCCGTCGAGCAGATTCGTGCCACGGTCGTCTGTCCAGAATCCGGAAGCCTTGAGTCCATAGAAGATCGCCATCAGGGCCGCGGATCCGTCTATCATGGCGGCATCCACCACCTGGCCCTTGCCTGATCTCTGTGCTTCATACAGCGCGCAGACGATGCCAAAGGCGAGCATCATCCCGCCGCCGCCGTAATCTCCAACAAGGTTCAAAGGCGGAATCGGTCTTTCCCCCTTTCTGCCGATGGTGTGCAACGCCCCGGACAAGGAGATGTAGTTGATGTCGTGGCCTGCGGCAAGAGCGAGTGGCCCCTCCTGCCCCCAGCCGGTCATCCTCCCGTAGACAAGCCGAGGATTTCTCTTCAGACATACGTCCGGTCCGAGTCCCAGTTTTTCCATCACGCCAGGGCGAAACCCTTCCTGCAGGGCATCGGCCTGTTCCACCAACTTGAGAAGTGTGTCAACACCTTCCTGTTTCCTGAGATCGATCTCCACGGATCGACGGTTTCGCATCGGCACGTCGAATTTCGGCTCCGACAGCGCAAATTGTCCTTTTCGCTCTATGCGGACGATCTCGGCGCCCATGTCCGAAAGCATCATCCCACAGAACGGCCCGGGTCCGATTCCGCCGACTTCGATCACTTTCACGCCGTGCAAGGGTCCCATGAGTTTGCTCCTCTCTTTTCGTTGCTTCAAGCTGATACAGCATCTTCAGGTAGATTCGAAACTGAGAAAAAGATTCTATGCGTAATGAACTGAATTTTCAACCTTGCCTGGACTTTCCGTTCGCATGCATTCATACTTCGTAATCGGCGAAAAGGCTCGAAGGAGAAAGACCAGCAATGGAGAACCGGGAAATGGACAGGTCCGCTTCTTCCACGGAAGAGGGCCCACCGGGGGGCGAGGACCTCACGTCGAACGGCGGAGAGGAAGACGAGTCGGTCGATATAGCCAGGGTGCAGCTCCTTTTGGCCGAAAAACGCACGGCCCTGGCGGCCCTGCGGACGGGCATTGCGATCTTTACGCTGCCCCTTTCGGTGACCACCGTCCTGGTGACCACGTCCCGCTACTACGCCTTCATCGAGAATCTCCATTATCTGATTCCACTGCTGCTGCTCTGTGTGGTGCTTGTCGGGGTGGGGGGATACCTTATCTTTGTTTCTCTGATCCGGCATCGTCACCAGAACGAGCAGATCCGGAAGATCAAGATGAAACATGCAGCATGGAAGGACCTGATCGACGGATGACAAGCGAGGATTTTCAGGAAATGGAGATGCCGGCGATACAGCAGCGGAGATGGAGTTGAAATGGATGAAACTATTCCGTCCGTGCATGTGTACTGCGAACAGGACCTGGATGAATGCGAGTTGATACCGATCGCAAACGGACTTGCTACCGTGTACACGGCTCGGAGGCCGGAGAAGGAATCCGTCAACCAGGATGCAGCGGGCCTCCTTCCCTTCTGTACGAAATCCGGCGTTCTGGTGATTGCAGACGGGGTAGGGGGGCTGCCGGCAGGGGCAACGGCATCGGCTTTGGCCATTCGATCGATCGAGAATTCCCTCGGTGAGGCGGCGAGGGAGGTAAGCGATCTGCGCGGAGCGATCATCAATGGTATCGAGAACGCGAATCAAGAGCTCGCGGAGCGAGGCGGCGGCGCGGCAACCACCCTGGCTGCCGTGGAGATCCAGGACAATACCGTGCGGCCCTATCATGTGGGGGATTCGCAGATCCTGCTGATCGGTCAAAAGGGGAAGATCAAGCTCCTTACGAAATCCCACTCCCCTGTCGGCTATGCCGTGGAGGCGGGTGTGCTGGATGAGGAGCAGGCAATGCACCACGAGGAACGTCACCTGATCTCCAATGCGATCGGGTCCCGGGAAATGTACATTGAAATCGGGTCTGCCCTGGAGATGGCGCCGAGAGACACGCTCGTCGTTGCCACGGATGGCCTGTTCGACAACCTTCACACCGAGGAAATCGTCGAGATCTGTCGCAAGGGACAACTGTGGGAAGCGGGTCGAAACCTGGCAGGCAGGTGTCGCACACGTATGGTCGAGCCGGAGGAGGGACAACCCTCCAAGCCGGATGATTTGAGCTTCATTCTCTACAGGCGAAAGTCGGGCCGGTAACAGGACGGCGTGAGACGGTCAGCGTTTCGGGGACTGGCCGAGGAGCCTGAGTTTCAGTTGGGTTACATCCCGTTCGTAGATTTCGCTCGGAAAGAACTTGTAGAACGAATTCGATCGTATCTGATTCCTTTTGAGCCAGGCATGAACCGTGGAACTCCCCTTTGCAATACTGAGAAGATAGGATTTGATGTCCTGCAGTTGTACCTCGATCACGAAGTCGCTCGGGTGGTTGACGAAGTATTCCAGGCGATTCCCGAGCTCCTTCTGGGCAACGTGGTTGCCCCGGGTCAGCTTCAGCATCTTCTTGATCTGGGAGATGGAGGGATGGGGGAGCGTTATGTCGTAGATCGCCTTCCAGACGAAGTACTCCGGTGACGAGTACTCGCTCAGGCGACGCCTCCCAAACCGGTGGTAGCTGTTCTTCTCCATCTTCCTCGTCGAACTCCCGCCCAGGAAGGATTCCAGGTCGCGGATGATGCTCGGGATCTGATCTTCTTTTTCTAGGACGATCTTCACGCCGATCGTGTCATGCACCTGATTCGGGAACTCGAGGTTCTTCCTGACCATCTTCTCCACGTACGAGGCGTAGGACAGCCTTCCCTGGCTCCCGAACTTGTTCCGGATTTCCATGTGCAGGATCTGATTTCCGGAGAAGGTCGCGAACGGATGGCAGACGAATCTCTGCAGGGGATAGATCTTACACGCCTGCCGCCTCCGTAAAACCAGCTCCTTGTCATAGGTGTGGCGAGCGCGTTTCTCGTCCGTGGAGAACTCGACCTTGTGTTTGGCGTTGAGCCAGAGATAGTATTCCTTCTTTCCCTTCTTCGTGCGTCGCAGGCCCCTGTCGAATGCCTTCCAGACCTCCTTCTTTCTTTTCTCCAAATCCTGTATTTCCACGGTTCGATCGATCCGCGCGCTCAACACGCTCAGGCCGATCTTTCGGAGGATCTCGTAGCGGAATCGATCTCCGCGAGCCGCCTTGAAGAGCTGGAGCATCTCGTAGAAATCGTAGCAGGACCGGACCTCCTCCTTCTCCCTCAGGACCGCTGCAATCTCTTTCGGAAAGTCAGCCCTGACGAGAATCTCTTCGATGATCTGGGAGGCAATCGCGGATCTTTCCCGGAAGAGCACGGCGTTGTCTTCGAAGCCCTTGCTGTTCGTGATGTCGTGGAACTTCACGTTCAGGTAGGCATTTAGCCGGTCCTTGAGGACGCGAGCAGGCTTTCTGTCTTCTGCGATTCGCAGGAAGGTAATCCCCTCGTGCGAGCTGTCGAGGAGGGAAGGGTCGAGGTGGGCGTACTTCTTCCGGAATTCGGGCAGGTCGTCCGGGATGTCCCTGTATATGAGGTCCGCGGTCAGGACGACCGCCAGTTGGTCATGGGTGAGATGGGGGTTGGTTTCGTAAAAGAGCGAAATTTTTGCATGGTAATCTTCGATGTTCATCTAAAGACCCCGGTGGCAAGTAGATCTCTATGCGTCCTGCCACAACGAAAGACCTGCAATTCGACCAAAGTGGCTGATATTTCGAGTGTAGAGATCAAGATCGTTCGATATGGCGGTTGCTGCAATCAAGAGATCAGTATTACCCACAAGACGGCCTCTTCTCTTCAAATCTGTATAGATGGAGGCCGCCGTTTTCGCTTCTTTTTCTCCGATCGCAAGAACGGTTGTGCTTTTCACGATTCTATCGATTACGGCAGTCCTGCGTTTTCCTGTGACACCTGCGTACAACTCGAACACGGATACGGATGAAAGGAGAAGGCGGCGTTCGGTCAGGAGGTTTCCTATGACCGTCGCTTGGGGTTCAACCCCATTCAGGAAATCGATAAGGACATCCGAATCTACGAGAACCTGTCCCTTCATGTTCTCCAAACCTGTTTCAATCGGGCTTGTTTGTTCGTGAGAGACGTTTCCAGTTCCTTCTCACTTCTTGAATGGACTTGCGAGCGTCCTGTGCCTCCTCATCGCTCCAGGTTCCTTTCAGTTTCAGCAGACCTGCCAGGTCTCTGTCCCTTGAGGCCATGGATTGTACGTATTGTTCCAAGGCCTCTTCAATGATTTTCGAGAATCCTCTCAGCCCTCTCTTCGCGGAGATTGCCAGCAAGGCGGCCCGCAGTTGATCCGGAATTTCCACCGTTGTTCTCATTATGTCTCCTTATGCATTCAAATGCATATCCACTTTATGCATTCAGATGTAGAATGTCAACTGGTCAGGGTAAATCGTTGATTCGCAAGGGGTTGAAAGACAGTGAAGAAATCGTATATTGTAAAAGCTTCACCATCCCTGGACATAGGAGAGAGAACATGACTGCTTTTCCGAACCTTTTCTCGCCCTTGACGATTCGTAACCTGACGATGCCGAATCGGATCTTCTCTTCCGGGCATCTGACCCATTTTGCCGAAAACAACCTG
>JAUWSZ010000576.1 GCA_030609865.1 bacterium
AGAACCTCGGGCATCGCCTCCGGGGAAAGCGTGTGGGAGAAGGCCCTCGAAAAATCATGGAAGTCTCCTCCCTCCGGAAGGATCTCCGGTGCAGCGCTCGACAGGTAGGAGAAGAGCCAGAAGCGGTTCTCCGGCATCCGGATGTCGTGCCCTTTGAACGCAGATACGATGTCTTCCGGGTTCGTTTCCACGCCTGCCTTGTTCAAGATGAAGAAGAAGGGCTTCCTGTCTTTCTGAATGGTCTGGAGAAACTCGTAGGGGACCCCATCCGCGTACTTTTCCTGACTGGTCACAAAGACCACCACATCCGACATCAAGTACAGGTCATCCGCCATCTGACGATGGTCGTGTTCCAGGCTGTCCAAATCGGGGGTATCCACAAGGATCCAGTGCGACATCTCCTTCCGGTCGTGCTCCACGATCAGGATCTCGCCGGCTTGCCCCGTAAACCTTTGCCCCTCGGATGCCTCGGGAGAGGACTTCTTCACGGAGACGCCCGGAATCGGGAAGCCTTGTTCCAGGGACATTCCTCGATAGGCATAGGCGATCGGGCCCCGCGTCTTGGGCCGTTCGATGCCCGTGTCGCTCAGAGGAAGGCCGCAGAGGGTATTGAAGACGGTCGACTTCCCGGTTCCCGTTCCTCCGATGAAGACGACCCAGATACAGGGCCGGGGGCTCTCGTACTGGAGCACGGCCCATCGCTTCGAGACCTCTTCAACGGTCCGGGCCAGGCCGTCCGCCTGTACGGAAATCCCGGGGCATCGGATGGAGTCGGCCCAGGAGTCGTATGCAGAAGGGGATTTCTCGTTGCTCATTGTCTGGTCTTCCCGCATGATTCCGAACCGGGCGCAGCTTCGCGGCCCGCCTCACAACAATACACTTTGTGATTGGGCAAGGGAAGCTGTCGACGCAAGAGGCTGTCGCCAGGGCGAATCGGGGGGGTCGAGGCGAACCTCTTGAAATTCTCCCATCTTTTTGCTATAAAGACGGCCACGTTTTGCGCAGGATGATTCGGTGAGTGGCGAACATCCACTCCATTCTCATAGGCAGGATCGAAGAGGAGGTTCTTTCCTCGAGGGGTTCCTGAGAACAACCTCCTAGACCATTCAGAAACCTTTGAGCAGCAACGTACATCTGTTACTTTGGTCCCTCAGGAGCGCATGGCGTCCTGCCTTCGTAGTCCACCAAAGCAGTATGCATCCTTGAATCTTCTTGAGATCGTAATAGTTGTGTAGAAATCGGGCTGAAGTTGACCGCAACCGAGCAGAGAAGGAGTCGAGATCATGGACGTATGCGGATGGAACGGGACCCAGAGAACTCGCCGGACGGGACGCACGAACAGGGGGAAGGCCTGCCTTCTGCTGGCCTCTATCGGATTCACCCTCCTCCTCCTTTGCCCTGGGGCCCTCGCGGACGAAGTGACCATGGCGAACGGGGATGTCATCACAGGAGAGATCCTCACCCTCAAGGAGGGAAAGCTGACGATCAAGACCCCCTACAATGCTGCGCTGAAGCTCGACTGGGCGTCGGTGAAGAGCGTCCGGTCCGATGTGCCCGTGGAGTTGGTCCTGGAGGATGACAGGCATGTGAAGGGCACCCTGGAAACCAGTCCGGACGGCACCCTGCAGGTGGTCACCGAATCCGCAGGGCCGGTCCCGATCGGTGCCCCATCTCTGGTCACCGGCATGAATCCGCCCGAGGTGAAGTGGATCAGCTACACCGGGGACGTCCTGGCCGGGGCCTCCTACCTGACGGGCAACACCGAGACGGCAAGCTTCAGCCTGTCCGGAAAGTTCGTCGCCAAGACCAAGCGGCATCGCGGCACGTTGCGGGGTGCGTGGTACTACGCGGAGGACAAGAAGCTCGTCACGGCCCGGAGGCTAGGAGGCTCGGCCAAGTACGACTTCTTTCTCACCGAAAAACTCTACGCCTACCTGAACGGGCTCCTCGAATACGACGCCTTCCAGGACCTGGACCTCAGGGCCACGCTTGGCCCGGGTATTGGCTACCAGTTCTTTGACAACGACCGGTTGAAGCTGGCCGGGGAGCTCGGCTATTCCTACGTGAGCGAGGACTTCAACATAGCTCCGGACAACGAATACTCCAGCGCTCGATGGTCGATCGACTTCAACTGGGACATCGTCAAGAAGAAGATCGTCCTCTTCCACTTCGATGAAGGGTACATCAGCGTGGAGGACGCGGACAATTTCTATTTCCGTTCGGAACAGGGCTTGCGCTTCAACGTCTGGAAGAATTTCGGCACCACCTTTCAGGCAAACATCGATTACAATAACGCGCCGTCACCAGGCAAGGACAAGACAGATACGGCCCTTATCTTCGGTCTGACCTACAACTACGACATTTAAGAACAGGAGGGGTATCCCATGGAAATGGAAACAGACAAGGTCCTCGACCAGTTGGTCACCTTTGCCACGACCTATGGCTTGCAGATCATCGGTGCGATCATCATCCTCATCGTCGGACGGATCGCCGCCGGGATCTGTCGCAGCGTCGTGAAGAGGGTGCTCGAAAAAGGGAAAGCGGACCCGGCGATCGTCTCGTTTGCAGGCAGCCTGATCTACTTCCTGGTCCTCACCTTCGCGATCCTGGCCGCGCTGGCGAAGTTCGGGATTCAGACGGCCTCTTTCGTGGCCATCATCGGTGCCGCAAGCTTTGCCGTTGGCTTTGCCCTCCAGGGATCGCTCTCCAACTTCGCCGCGGGTGTGATGATCCTCGTGTTCCGTCCCTTTCGGGTCGGTGACTTCATCGACGCCGCCGGGATCATGGGGGCCGTAAAAGACATCCATCTCTTCACCACCATCCTGGCCACACCGGACAACGTTCAGATCATCGTTCCCAACAGCAAGCTCTACGGAGACATCATCAAGAACTACTCGGCCAATGACACGCGGCGAGTCGATCTGGTCATCGGGATCGGCTACGGCTCCTCGATTCAAGAGGCCTACGAAACCATCGACAGCATCCTGAAGCAGGAAGACAGGATCCTTTCCGACCCGGCCCCGCAGATCGCCGTCTCCGAACTGGCGGATTCGAGCGTGAACTTCGTGGTCCGGCCGTGGGTCAACGCGGCGGACTACTGGGGTGTCAAGTTCGACGTCACACGCAAAATCAAAGAGACCTTCGACGAG
>JAUWSZ010000628.1 GCA_030609865.1 bacterium
AAAACGTCACAGGGCGCTCCCCCTGGTTCGAAGGGAATCGGGTTGTTCGGCGGGACCTTTGACCCGGTTCATCATGGGCCTCTCCGGGCCGGCGAAGAGATCCGTCAAGCCTTCTCGCTCTCCTGGGTCGAGTTTTTGCCGGCAAGAATTCCCCCGCACAAGACGGATCAGCCCCTGACCGATATCGGGCACAGGGTCGCCATGCTGCGGTTGGCTGTGGATGGAAATCCCTATTTCCGGGTCTCCGAAGTGGAGGCGACCCGGGAAGGCGTGTCCTATCTCGTGGATACGCTCAAGGTGTACCGAGAGCACTACCCTCCGGACGTGTCGTTGTATTTCATCATGGGGATGGACAGCTTTCAGGAAGTCGCAACCTGGCACCGGTACCCCGAGCTGTTTTCTCTCTCTCATTTCGTCGTCATAACACGTCCGGGATACAAAAGGCCCGAACTGTCCGAGGTCGTCTCGCAAGACGTGGCTTCCTCTTTCGCTCCGTACCCGGGAGAGAACGACTGCCTCGAACACGCAGGCGGGCACCGAATCCATTTCCGGTAAACCACCCTGTTGGACATAGCCGCCAGCAGACTCCGCACCTGGATCCGTGAGGCGAGATCGGTGCGATACCTGATTCCGGAACGAGTCTGGGCCTATGTGCAGGAAAACGGCCTGTACGCAAACACGAGGAAGGACTGAGATGTCGAGCACCAAAGCCCGGGACGCGGGAGACCCTTCCCCGACGATCGACGGGAAGGAGAAGGCCCTTCGGTGCGCACGTTGGGCCCTGGAGAAGAAGGCTTACGGGATCATGCTCCTGAATGTGGGTGCCCTCACCCCGATCGCAGAGTATTTCCTGATCTGTTCGGGGAGATCGGTTCGGCAGACACAGGCGATCGTGGAACACATACGCACCCGCCTCAAACAGGAATTGAAGGAAGTCCCCCTTGGGGTGGAGGGGGAAAGGGAGGGATGCTGGGTGCTCCTCGATTGCGATGATGTGATCGTCCACGTGTTCGATGAGCCAACGCGCGAGGTCTACCGCCTGGAGAAGCTCTGGTCCGATGCGCCTCGGGTGACCGATCCTGATCTTCTGGAGGAGGAGGAAAAGGCGGCAGGACGATGGGCTGAGGAGGAGGAAGATTGGGAGGATTGAGCTTTACGATCGTTCATATCGGCAAGCCCAAGGTCCCTTTCGTTCGCTCCGGGATCGAACACTATCGGAAGAAGATCCTGCCTTTTGCCGACCTCCAGTTCAAGACCGTGCGCGAAGAACCGCTTCGCAAAGGCTTGTCCCTCAAAGAAGTCCACAGGCGGGAAACGGAGCGGCTCCGGAAGACAAAGGACGCCCGAACCGCATGGGTGGTCCTGGATGAGAACAGCAAACAGCTCGGTTCCGAGGAATTTGCTGCTCTGATCGAGAGGTGGATGGTCCAGGGCAGGTCCCGCCTTGCCTTCGTGGTCGGCGGGCCGTGCGGGCTCGCGCCGGAAATCCGGGAGGAAGCCGACCTCGTTCTCTCCCTGTCATCCATGACGCTTTCCCACGAACTGGCCCTGCTTGTCTTGATGGAGCAGCTCTATCGCGCCGTGGCCATCCTGAACCGGCTTCCCTACCCGAGGTAGGATGCGGGTCGACTTGAAGGCTGAAGGGGGAGCCACGGGTTCAGATGTCGCTGGTGGTCCTGTGGAATTCGGAAGGGTGCATATTTCGAATGGCCTCAATTAGCCGTTGTGCATCTTCAACAGCTTCCATAGCTTCATCGTGTTCAACGTGTCGCCCGCCGCCGTAGTCACCAATCTCTCGCAATCTCACAAGTCTTGTATAAGCTTTCCCCAGTTCGGGCTTCCACTTGCCGGGCCGAACCAGATCGCGATGCACAGTTGCTTCGACAGCCCTGTGCTTACGAAATGTTCTTCCTTCCCGTGCGAACAGTGCGGATACAGCATAAAACGCGGCATAGTATGCCCGAGATGCAGCGGCATCCGGACTAACACTCAGCAGGGCCTTGGCGGCGCGAATACCGTCAAGCGCTCTTTCCCAAAGATCGATTGCCTCTGCGTTCATAGCAGCTGCCCCTCGGCTTTTACGTTACGATAGAGGGCGAATTCCGCCGCCTCGAAGACTGAGGCATCTACGGGATCAGGATGAATCGGTCGGCCCATAGAAAGTGTAAGGGGATAGATCGCGTCAATGCACCTTGTGAGTTCCTTCCAAAACTGTACCGGCCCGCTGAGCACGACCATAACGTCGACATCGCTTTCTTCTGTTGCGTCTCCTCTGGCTTCGGAGCCGTACAGAAAAACCCCTTTGAGGCGCTCTCCGTACACGTCGACCAACCTTTCCTTGAGTTCGGTCAGAAACTGTTCCCTTGTCATATCAACGAATCCTGAAGACAAAGCTTAGATTGGATGGCAGGGTTGTCGTCTCGAAGATAGGATAAGGCACCTCGAAGTCCATTGCAACTAAACCTTCTGCTGTGAAAACCTATTCACAAAGTGGGCAACTTCAATCCCGGTCTTCCGGCAGTGAAGGGTGGACCTGATTTCACCATGAATGAACGGTACTGAATTGAAAAGTCCACTCGCCCTGAATATCGGTCCCTTGAAGCGAAACCGCCGGATGGGCCGGATGCGGCATAGGGCTGGCGGAGACAATGGCACGAAAACTGCTCTACCCACCCGCGAAACCGGGCACGGGAGGGCTGAGGAAAGACGTGACGGATCTGCTCGAAGAACTCCTGACCACCCTGTTCCCGCGTCCCTGTCCCTTGTGCCGCTCCGTGATTCTCGAAAAACGGACAGGATTCTGTCCGGGTTGTCTCGAAGGGTTCGAGACGATCCGGGAACCGATCTGCTCCTGTTGTGGATACCCGCTCGCGCCAACCGGAACGGCTCCGGACGGCGCCCTCTGCCCCGCTTGCCTGTCACGGAACCC
>JAUWSZ010000439.1 GCA_030609865.1 bacterium
GGAACTCCACCCCGCAATGCTTGTCCCACTCTCCACTCGTCGTCGCACTTTGGACGAGGGACCGCACCTCGACGCTTCCAAGGGGGTGGTATTCATTCCCGAGCAGAATCTCACAGCTCCGAAGACGGAATCCTCTCCAGAAGAGATCCCGCACATAGTCCGAATCGAAGGAGAGTCCCCGGATCGAGAGGTCACGGACGGGGAAGGTGACGTTCCTTCCGAGGATCGGATGGAAACAGCGGAAACGGGTCTTGACCACTCCTTCGGGCCGGACACGCACAACCCTTCTGCGCCTTGCCCGGTTGATCACGACCGGCATCTCGAGACAGAGGGATCCGTTCTGCTTTCTCGTTATTGCCGAGAAGAAGTGATAGGTCCCATGGTACAGGTAGTGGTAGCTCAGCCTCGCTTCAATGAAATCGCTTTCCGGGCCCTGAGACAGCAAATGAGAGGTAACGGTAAGCTCCAGCCCACCGTTCTGCTTCTCGGCGCGAAGCCTTCCGTCGGAAAACAGGATGGAATGGTCCAACCCGGTCAGGATCTTCACCCGGGTCGAAGCCACCTTCTTCAAGTGCTGGCGAATCGATGAGAGCACCTCGATCGTTTCCAGTTCGCCCTCCTTCACGGAGGGGACCTCTTTCAATGCCGAGGCGCCTTCGTCGGCAAACTCGATCCCGACCTTCTGAAATACCTCGCCGTCGGGCAGACAAACGAAGGTTGTGTGTCTCACCACGCTCTCGGTCGTCCGGCAGACATGATCGAACTCGCAGATCTTCACGTCCGAAAGGGATTGGCCAGGGAAATAGACCTCCTCTCCGGGATAATTCTTGAAGGCCAGCCCGCCGAAGCCGATATCCAGGACGTTCTTGACCCGCTGGAGGCTCGCATCCGAAGGGTCTGGAAACTCCACGGTCAAAGGGTGCTTGATGGCATTCGAATATCGGGGGGTCCGACGGTTCGGACCGCGGTAGAGCCTGGCGGGCAGGGCGAAACTCGAGTGCCTGGCCATGGTCTCGGGACGCTCTGTAACGGAAAAGAAGTAGGAGTGATCCTCCAGGTGGAAGTGAAAGACAAAGGGGACCTTCCCGGAAAAGACGGAATCGAAATCCTTGAGCGCGACCGCATCTGCCTCCACACAAAACGGCGCGGACGCCCCGATGACATCCAGGAAATAGGTCGTGTAATAGATTTGCCCTCCCAATCGCTTCAGCCGCACCGGATGGATCTTCTTGCAGAGAGACTGAAAGACCCTTCGGATCTCGGCCGGGTCTTCTAACACCTGGTAGGCTTCCAGGGCTTCCCCCTCATCCCCTTCGGCTCCGGAACTTGGGAGAGGGGATTCGCCTTGCGGCGACGAGAGGCCGTCTTCCGACAGGAGCACACCCAACCTCTCCTCCAGGGCCGGGGGTACGTCCTCGAAGGCGACCCCCACGCCCGCCGACTTCGGGGCTTGTTCCCCTGGCAGGACGGCCTTGGTCCCTTCCCTTCGGTGAACCACCCTTCCACGGAGGACCAGGGGTTCCTTTTCCCTCGGATCCCGCAGATGGATCTCCACATTCTCTCCAGGATCCGGCGGACAGTAGCTCCTTAGAAAGAGCCCTCCCCTGCCGATGTCTTCGCTCATGCTCCAGAGGAGTCTTTCCTGCTTCTGGAACATCAGAGGCACCTGCAGGCCGTGACGCGGGTGCACTCGCTTCTCTTGTTTTATACCAGCCATTACGCGCTTGTCTTCTCTAAACGAGAATATTCAATGCGAACGGAATGTTAGGTATGAAAGATAATGCAATACTTCACGTTTTACTGCGATTATCCGACTTTCGAAGGACATGTCAAGCCTTTTTTATTTTTTCTCCTTTTGAACCACCTCTACCAAACGGCCGGGCTTCGTGGGGCCATGGCGCTCCCCTCTTGCGACGAGAAAGCGACATCCCCTTGCTAAGCAAAGGGGCTCTTTGTGCCGATAGAATTGATTGAACCCTGAGGGAAAGCCGTTCTATGGAACCCCTGAAGCTTCTTCTCCTGGACAACGACCCGGTAACGCTCAATTTCCTGCAAGAACAATTTCGCCGGAAGAACGACGAAATCCACGGGTGCGAGAAACCCTCGGGGCTCGTGCAGTTCTTCGGGAAGGACCTGCCCGACGTGGTGATCCTGGGCGGCGAATGGTCGGAGAACTCCCTGGAAACCCTTGACCTTCTCAAGAGAGAATGGGAGGACATCCCCGTCATCTTCGTGAGCCAGAACGGCTCGGTCCCTGACGTGGTCCAGGTGATGAAGAAGGGGGCAAGAGACTACTTCCTGAAGCCCCTGGCGGAAGCCGGGATCGAAAAGTCGATCCTGCAGGCTTCCAAGGACTCGAAGCTCCTGCGCAAGGTGAATCAGCTCCAGGAGGTCCAGGAGCGACGGGGGCAGTTTGACGGCCTGATCGGTGTGAGCCACACGATGCAGCGGGTCTACCGTATGATCGAGTCCATAGCTCGGGGCGATGCGACGGTGATGATCACCGGCGCGAGCGGTGTGGGAAAGGAGTTGGTGGCCCAGGCGCTTCACCGGCGAAGCCTGAGAAGGAAGAACCCCTTCGTCGCGGTCAACTGTGCAAACATCCCGGCCAGCCTGCTGGAAAGCGAGCTCTTCGGCCACGAAAAAGGCGCATTCACCGGAGCGGACCGGCGCAGGATCGGCTGCTGCGAGGCGGCTCACACCGGCACCCTTTTCCTGGATGAAATCTGTGAAATGTGCCCCGAGCTCCAGGTGAAGCTGCTCAGGTTCCTGGAAGAGAGGAATTTTCGACCCCTAGGGGGGAATCGCCTCGTGGAGGTGGATTCCCGGGTGATCTGTGCGACAAACCGCGATCCCCTGCTCGAAATAAGAGAAGGCAGGCTGCGCGAAGACCTCTACTATCGTATCGCCGTAATCCCCCTGGAGGTCCCCCCTCTCCGGGAGAGGAAGGACGACATCCCGATCCTGGCAATGAAATTCCTCGAGGACTTCTCGGCCAAGTACGAGAAGTATTTCTACGACTTTTCCGCCGACTCGATGGAAAGGCTGATCGAATACGGGTGGCCCGGAAACGTGCGGGAGCTGAAGAACACGATCGAGCAGATCGTCGCCCTGAACACAGGATCCCAGGTGCTCCAGCGGTTTCTCCCGGATCGACTGCGCGATGCGACGCCCAGGCCCAAGGTCCAGTACATCACCTCTGAAGACGACGGCGGGAGCGGTGTCCGCAAGGTTCTCCGCCTCCATGAGCTGGAGAAGCAGGCCATCCTGCAGGCCCTGAAGATCTGTCACGGAAACATCGGGGAGGCCTCCCGAAAGCTGGGTCTGGGCCAGGCCACCCTGTACCGAAAGGTCAAGAAGTACGGGCTGAGAGAGTAATACCCCCCCTTTTTTTGCTTTATCTCCCGAAGACACCTAAAATACATAACCTTCTCGCAACCGAAACGTACCCGGGTCGTGTGGTGCTCCGGTCCCCTCCGGACCAGACACAATGCCCAGGGCTGATCCTCTCGAGTCGGGAGAGGGAGGATTGGAACAGCCGTATCGAACATCTAGTGCGGCTTGCGCCGCAAGGTCAAAGGCGAAAGGGTCAAGGCGAAAGAACGAAGGGGTCAGGGGCCAGGGATCAGGCCCCGCGCCCGCTTGCGCGCCCGAGCCCGAGCCCGAACGAACAGGGAGGAAGGAGTGGGAGCTAATACCTAAGGCGGCGAAGCCGCAAGGTGAAAGGTGAGAGGGTCGAGGCGAAAGAAAAACGATCAAATCGCTCGCATCATTACATTTTCGCCTTTCAACTTTTCCCTTTCGCCTTGTTGAATTTGCCGATGCGGAGGTTCTCCCAACACCTGCGCGAGAAACGTGGATGTTCCGATAAAAGACTCCAACA
>JAUWSZ010000443.1 GCA_030609865.1 bacterium
AAACGAGAGGGATCCGAGCGCCGCAAAGACGGTGGAAGCCAGGTCGGGAGAGAATAGGTTCACGAGGGCCAGGGGTGCGAGAAGTAGATTGTAGGGAAAGAAGAACGACAGATACATGTTGTAGTGCTTGTTCGAATCTCGGACGATATCACGAACAAACGGAGCGGGGTCGTTCATGACCTTGCCGTTTCGAAATCCGGTTTCGTGGACGTACACATGGGTTTCCGGAGCCCCCACCTCGTCCGCCAGGTAGAAGTTGTTCGCGTGGTCGAGGTGGGAGTGCCCGGCAATCACGAAGGCTTTGTTCCACGATGCGGATGCCCGCCGCCTCCGCTGGATGTGTTCTTCGACTCTTCTGCCGATGTTCCTGCCGCAAGAAGGATCAAAGACGATGACCTGGTCGCGGTCCTCCAGGAAGTACGTGTGGCTGACCATCGGGTCCACCATTAGATTCCGCGATATCTTGCCCTCGAAGAGGAGGATGCCGTCTCGAATCTGCTGCGGCTGTTCCGTCATGGGCGCGCTCCTCCTTTCTCGTAGAGAAGGGTACATCGACAGGGCACAGGCGTAGATTCAGTTCTTCGGTTTCCACTCCTGGGCCTGGATTCCTTCCTGTTTGATCATTTCATCCAGATCATGCCAGTAGCTCTTCCAGTCGAAGGGGACTCCCCACTCATACTGGAGGTCCTCTATATCGCCGGGGGAGGATGCCTTCACAAGCACGTCCAGAGCGGATTTGAGGATACTTGTCTGCAGATCAGGCTCGTTCGGTTTTCCGCATTGTCGACCCAAGGGGAAGTTCAAGAAAGCGGATCTCGGCGGTTTCAGCCGTGCCATCATATCCCGGCAAGAGCCGAGGTAGATTGTGGGGATTCCGGCCTCTTCCATCGTACGCGCGATCAGTCCGACCGACTGATGGTCCAGGGGTCAGGCAGGTACGAGCAAGGCCGCGTCGGCCCCGTATCCCTGGAGGACCTCCACGATCCTCGGCACCGTCTCTTTCTGAAGGGCCGTCCGTTTGTACAGTCGGCCCATTCCGAGGCTGATCGCTTCCGGTATCAAGCCGCCGATGGTTCCTGCCTCTTCGAGCTCCTTGAGCCGCTGGACAGGGAAGACACAGTTGAGATCCTTCAGTGCATCCCGGTGGTCGAAATAGTTGTGATGCAGCTTGAGTTTGTCCGGTTCGGTGTCGACAGGGATCTGTCGGAAGCTCAAATCGTTCACGGCCCAGGGATCGAAGGGCTCCTGGTCGTCTCGGAATATGCCGGCGGAGCTTACCAGGGCGAGTTTCGTCTCCCCCAGCGCCTTGTCAAACGAACACCAGGGACTTGAATCGAATTGGGACCACTTGTACGGCGGAAATCCCTGGCTCTGGTACATTTCGTCCAGGCAGGCCACATAGTCGATCGGTTTCATGAGTCACCTCCCTTTTGCGTGGCTTCGCAAGAAGTACACGTTTGTGGTTGTGAGCAGTCAGTATAGGAACGCGCTCGTAGTCGTGTCAACGCCCAGTGCGGCTTGCTCCGCAAGGCGAAAGTCGAAAGGGTCAAGGTGAAAGGGGTCAGGGGTGAGGCTCCCTGGATTCAGTTTTCGTGCCCGTGCCCGTGTGCGTGCCCGTGCCCGGAACAAGGATGCTGAGTGGCATACGAATGGGCATATCGCCTCTATGCGTAAGACGATTTCCATGCATGGGTGCTTTCATCTGGAGACCCTATCGGCTCAAATTCCCGGTTGTTTCCATGGTCTTCAGCTTCCTTTGCGTCATTGAATCGGGCGCGGGCACGCACACGGGCACGGAACAAGGATGGCAGATCAAAAGCCCGGTTGCTTCAGATACATATGATACATGTGGGATGTGTACAGAGCGGCCAGGGGGTTGTGGCCTGTCACGCGGTCCTTCACGGCAAGGACCGTGGTGTAGGCGTCCGCGTACTTGAAGAAGAGCGAATCGTGGCCGACACACAGCCCAAGAACCACATTGAGACCGGTTCCGATCCGGTTCAATACTTTTGCCTGGACGATCGGGTTGCAGGCCGACTCCGCGGTTCCGATGAAGATCTTCTCCTCATCTCTGATCCCGAGGGCCTCTTCTTTTGGAACCCTGCCGACCTTGCACAGCACGCTTGCCACGTTGAATCCCCGGGCGGTGAATATTTCGTGCGCGATCCGGGCCTCCTGGGAAAGGCCCACACAAAAGACGAGCCCCAGCTTCTTGGCCCCAACCTTGTGACCGAATTCGCAGATCTCCTGAATTCTTGTCTTGCTGCAGTGAATGACGAAGGGCTCTCGGTCGCGATCGAGGTAGCATTCCCCCTCCTGAATTGAGGCGAGACGCGCGAACTCGTGCACCTCGGGTTTCTCATACTCTCTTCTTGCCTCCTCGATCAGATCCTCGAAGCCGAGGGTCGGGCAGGAGTCGGGGCCCTTTCCCGACTCGAAAAAGCAGGCCTTCTCGAGGATGTTGATTCCGCAAACTGCGCATTTCGGATCTTTTTCTTCTGCCATGAGCTGCCTCCTACTCTGGATTCTGTTGCGGGCGGGGATACGCTGATCATTCTATACCTGACGATTCTGATAAACCAGAGCAGAAGGGATTGTACTCGATGTGTTTGGTATGATATACCCCTTGTTGACAGGATGAGCGGGAGCACGGAAACTGTAGTTTCCGATCACATCGGATGCATGGCAAAGAAAGGCACAAGAGGCGCGTGGCTTGCCCCAGCGGAAGTCGCGGGGCTGATGACGCGTGACCAGGCAGTCTGCCCACGGGAGACAGGACGATGCAAGCCTTGGAGGAAATCAGCAGAATCGCAACCACTCTGGAGAATGATTACGTCACGGAGCGTATCAAGAAGGACAAGAAGATCGTCGGCTACGTCTGTTCGTACCTTCCAGAGGAAATCCTCCATGCGGCAGACATCCTGCCATACAGAATCACCGGTCAAGGATGCGACGACACCTCGCTGGCGGACACTTATCTCACGAGGGTGAACTGTACCTTTGCCCGCTGCTGTCTGGAGAACGGGTTGAGCGGCCGGTTCGACTTCCTGGCGGGCGCCGTGTTCGTGAACGGATGCGATCACATCCGCCGTGCCTACGAGAACTGGGAGGCCCACGAAAAGGCCCGCCCGTTTATGTACCTCCTTCCGGTTCCGCACTTGATGACCGAGGAAGCGACGGTGTGGTATCGGGACGAGGTGCTCGCCTTCAAACAGTCGGTGGAGAACCACTTTGATGTCCAGATATCGACGGAGAACCTTTCCGAAGCGGTTGCGATCTACAACGAGACCCGGAGACTCGTGCGTCGTCTGTATGATCTGCAGGCCGGCGACAGCCCACCTCTCACGGGAGCACAAATGCTGAAGGTCCTTTCAGCAGCAACCCGCATGCCAAAGGACCGGTTCAATCTGATCCTGGGCGATTTGCTCGAGGAGGCGGCCCGGGCAGAGGGCGGGAAAGACGGGAAGATCCGTCTCCTGGTTGCAGGCAGCATCATGGACGATACGGATCTCGTCGAAAATGTGGAGGATCTGGGTGCCGTCGTTGTGGCGGACACGTTGTGCATCGGCAGCAGGAGTTACTGGGATCTCACCGATGAAAGCGAAGACCCCCTGCAGGCCCTGGTCGATCGGTATCTTCACCATGTCCCTTGTCCGCGTATGTTTGGGCATTACGGTGAACGGCTGGCCTTCCTGAAGGAACAGGCCGAGCGCGCGAGGGTGGACGGTGTGATTCTGGAACAGATCAAGTTCTGCGACCTCCACGGAACAGACAATGCCCTGCTGAAGAGGGACCTGGAAAAGGAGAACATCCCCGCCCTGGAACTGGAAAGGCAGTACGGGCCCCTTGCGGATGCCGGCCG
>JAUWSZ010000412.1 GCA_030609865.1 bacterium
CGCGGGCAGGCCCAATGACCACGTCTCTGCGTCTCAGGGCATGGAAGGCCCTGGCCAGGTGGGCAGGCCGAATCCCGGGGCAGTCCGTGCCCACGACCACCACCCGCCTCATCCCCTGCTCGAAGGACTCGGCAAAGGCGAGACCCATGCGCCTGCCGAGATCGCCCTCACCCTGCGGAACCGGCCGCAGGTCGGCCCCGAGCCACTGCCTGAGCCCCTCTTGGTTTCCTCCGTCGTACCGAATCCGGAGGGAAACAGGATGACTTGCCAGGAACCGCCGGACCTTTCGGAGGGTGTGCTCGGTCATACGGCGGTGGAGTTCGGCCGCTCCCTCCGGCCCCAGGACCGGTATCAGCCGGGTCTTGGTCTTTCCCGGCTCCGGGTAGCGGGTGAAGACGATGAGCCGCCGGCCCGATCGCTCGGGGTCAGGGTTGCGAAGAAGGCGAATCGTCTCGCGCAGCTTGTGTCCCCACATTCCCTTGCAGCCCGCCTCCGCATTCTTCTCGAAAGGTTTCGTTAGCCCGGAGGAGAAGTTCAGATCAGAGGGACGGCTGTATAGTGACCGACTTCTTCGGAAACAACGGACACTCTCTCCCTATGCACTCTTTGTTGCCGGAGTACTGCTCGCAGGGGGAGGCCTCATCCGCCCGGAGGATCACCGGGAGGAGATCCTCTGAGATTCTGGAAGCCTCCCTCAGGGCAAGGAAACACTCTCTGCGGCAACAGCGGGCAGCCTCTTGCTCGGCGAGGACGCCGATGATTTCGGACAGGATTCGCTGCACCGTCTGCCGGGGCTTCGGTGTGAGGGGGTTCCCTCTCAGAATAATCGAAAACGCGATCCCAACGCCCACAGCCGCGCCACAAATCCCCATGAAGCCGCACGCTCCCCCGGGAATGCTCAGGCCACGATCGATTCCGGTCAGGATGTCGCTACCGGTGATCTCGCCGCCCAGGTTCCGGTAGGTTGCCAGGATGACCCCGGGAACGAGGGCGTGGTGCTCCGGACCGTGCATCGGGAACCGTGAATCGGAACGAACCTCCTCGAGGAGGCGGATCATGTCGGTCTCACGGGTGTTCGTGCAGACGCTTCGAATCAGCTCTTTCGGGTCCCGGACGTGACAGGCATCACAGACAAAGTGCCCCTCCTCGCAGACCGCGTTGGCGCCCTTCACCGTTCCGCACCGCGCACAAGCCTTGTCCTCGAGGGCGGTCAGATAGACCAAGGGTGCGCCACAGATCAGGCAGCCCTTTTCCGGTACATCCTCGCTCGCCGGGATGTCCTTCGCGCTCGGCGGAACGAAACACGCGCAACTCTGCTCCGCCTCCAGGTTCGTCACGGATCCCGAGGCCGAGTCGAGGAGCAGGATGCCCGCCTCCCCGAGGGACCCGGGGTCGAGCCTCGATCCGATCGACAGCGTCTGCCGCGCCCCCTTGTGCAGGACAGTCCCATCCTCGGTCACCACTGCACGGAAGGGCCCGCCGTAGATCGCATCGGAGACCTCCTGCCGGGGCGACTCCTCCGGCCTCCAGGCACGGAAGGTGAGGGAAAAGAACGGATGCCCCTGGATCGTCCGATAAGGAAATCGCTTCACGATCGAAGCATTCACGAACCCCAGATCCCGGAGCATGTTGAAGAGCACCTCCTGCACCATGGCCCCTCCGATGCACTCCCCGATGAGCTGGTGGTCCGCCCGGATCGCCAGGGGCGGCTCGGTCTCGGCGACCACATCCGAGATGACCAGCCGGCCGCCCGGCTTGAGGACCCGGAAGATCTCCTGGAAGACCCTTCGCTTGTGGTGATTCAGGTTGACCACGCAGTTCGAGACCACCAGGTCCGCCACCCCATCGGCCAGGGGGATGGCCTCCAGGTATCCCTTGGCGAACAGGGTATTGTCGTAGCCGAGTGCATTCCGCACGGCCGGCCTGGAACGCCGGGCGATGTCCAGCATGGCATCCGACATGTCCACCCCGATGGCCCTGCCCCGGGCACCCACCCCCCTGGCCGCGATGAAACACTCAACTCCGGTACCGCAACCGAGATCCACGACCACCTCTCCCGGGCTCACGTCTGCGTCCGTCACGGGGCTTCCACATCCGTACAACCGGACCCGCGCCTCCAGGGGGATGTACTCGATCTCCTGCGCATCGTACGAGACCGGGTTGAGGATGGTCTCGTCGGGGGTGACGGCACGGTCCTCGTAGAACCGGCGCACGAGCCCCTTGGTCGTTCCCTCGCCCACGGAGAGGAGACAGTTGCTGTGGGTGAAGTTCACCTCCTTGGGGGACGGGCAGTCCGTGGTGATGTCCCCCATGCGGAGGACCAGCCCCGGTCCCTCGGGAACCGGGAGGGTACTCACTTCCTCCGCAATCAGCATCCTGGCCGTCTCACGGTATAGAGGAAGGTACGGGTCTCCCCGGAGCCGGCGGACATCCTTCCTTCCGTCCTTGTGCACACAGCAGTGGTCCAGGTCGCCTCCCCCGAGGATCAGCCTCCACGGGTCCGCCTTCATCTGCGGCACTTGTGTCAGGGAAAGAGAGCGGATTCGCTTGAGCAGGGAACTGCCACGCCAAACCTTCTCGATGCCCCGCCCGATCGAGCCGGCCCGGAAGGCCTCCAGGTCCACCATGGCGGGCGTCGGGTACACGGCGCCGTCCGGCCCGACGGCCAGGGATTCCCACGCCGCGTTCCCCAGGTCGAACCGGGTGCCGGCCGGTGCGAAGACCTGCGCCCGCATCGCCTCGAGGTTGTCCACGTGCACTCCCAGGCACCGGGCCTGGTCAACGGCACGCTGGAAGGCGTTGATGAGCCCCTTCATCGACATCCTCTCCATCTCCTCGCCCATGCCCCGGACGAAGTGCCAGATGAAGTGCACGGTCGTCACACCCAGGTAATTGGCGATCCCCACGACTTCTTCCATGACCGGGGCATTCTCCCGGTTGACCGCCATGGCGATACTGCACGGGATATTTGCATCGACCAGCCCCCTCAGGGCGGCCGCGGTCTTCCTGAAGGTGCCTCGCCCGCGCAGTCTGTCGTGAATCGGTTCCGGTCCGTCCAGGCTAACCTGAAAGTGCAGGCGATTCGGGTCGAGTCCCTTGAGCGCATCCATTTGGCCCGGAATCAGGGTCCCGTTCGTGAGGACCGCCACCCGGAGATCGTCGTGCCCGGCGAGGAGGGACCGAATCAGTTCGGAGAAGCCGGGATAGACAAAGGGCTCTCCTCCTGTGAGGCAAACCAGCCTGCAGCCGAGACCGTAGGCCTCCTCTACCAGGGACACGATCCTGCCGGACTCTAGGGACCGCCCCGACCCCTGACATGTCTCGAACAGACAGTGGCGGCACCTAAGGTTGCACTCGTCCGTCAGGTGGATCCAGAGTTCGGAAAGGCGCTCCAGGCCCAGGGCCTTTCTCCCTCTGTAGGGTTCCGACGGAGGGGGCAGGATCGAACGAAATAGCTGGTCCACGTCCAGGGCAGCGGAGGTGTACCCCCCGCCCGCACGGTCCCGGCACCATCGGGCGAGTTCCTCCCGTCCGGCCCCTTTCAGCCAGAGACGAAGGAGGCCATCCGCCAGGGGGCTCGGAACGAACCAGAAGGGGCTCTCCGGATAGAGATAGACCGGTGCCTCTCTGCCCGGAATTCGAACGAGGTCCCTTGGTGAGATATCCTCTTTCCTGCTCTGTGCGCGAGCGGGCGGGTCATCATCCGGTCTCTTGCCGACCGGAAGTTCCTGACTGCAGCACTTCGACTTCAACGCCCGTTCTCCTTTCCCGGGTCGCAACCCAACCTCGGCCCGGTGTGCTCTCTGCTCTCTCTTCCCTTCATAGCGCAGATGCCGGTCTTGTTCAATTCCTCTTACAGGAGAGATGCGGCCGGGCGCGTTGTCGTTTCTCGCAAAAAGGAGGCAACCAGTACCGGAAACCCATAAAGTGGCAGACACATGATGAGAAATTGTTCTATAATCTTTTCAACACAAGGTGTGCCCCCAATCCATAGCAGCCCGTTGAAAAAGTGGCTGTCGGAGGCTGTTCAAAAAGTTCCAGATGCAAGGCAGGCAAAACATGCCCCCGCGAAGGCGGGGGTCC
>JAUWSZ010000386.1 GCA_030609865.1 bacterium
GAGCCTTCCGCCGCCTGGTGATCCCGGGCGGCGTGGCCCTCATCACGGACACGATCGGCTTCCTGACGATCCTGCTCTCGTTCATGAACATCAAGGAGAGCTACCGGGAGCGGATGGTCCGGGCCGCGGAAGGAAGAGAAAAGCTCTGGACGGTCATGGCGCGGGTCACACAGACGAAGCCGGCCCTCGCCATCATCGTCATCGCGGCCGTCTTGCTCGCTCTCGGGCTGTACGAGTCTCCGAAGATGCAGATCGGCGACATGCACGCGGGCGTGCCGGAGCTGCGTGCGGAATCCCGCTACAACCAGGACGCGGCGATGATCGTGGACAAGTTTTCGATCGGCGTGGACATCATGACGACCATCGCCGAGACGATTCCGAACGGATGCATCGAATACGACGTCATGAGCGAGATCGATCGCTTCCAGTGGCGGATCGCAAACGTCCCGGGCGTGCAGTCCACGATTTCCATGCCCCAGATCGTCAAGCGCATCAACGCCGGATGGAACGAGGGGAACCTGCAGTGGCGCGTCCTGCCGAGAAGGTCGATCACCATGGTGCAGTCCGTCACGCCCATCGAGACATCGACCGGGCTCCTGAACGGCGACTGCAGCGCCATGCCGGTGATGATCTTCATGGAGGACCACAAGGCCGGGACGATCAACCGGGTGATTGCCGCCATCGATGGATTCGGGGAGAAGAATGATTCCGACCGCCACAGGTTCCGGCTCGCAACAGGCAATGTGGGCGTCATGGCAGCCACCAACCAGGTGGTGGAGGCCACGCAGATTCCGATTTTGCTCTATGTCTATGCAGCCGTTGCATTGCTCTGCCTGATCACGTTTCGATCGGTGCGAATCACCCTGTGCATCATCGTGCCCCTGAGCATCGTCTCGGTGCTCTGCTACGCGCTGATGGCCCTGCTCGGCATCGGCCTGAAGGTCAACACCCTGCCCGTTGCCGCCCTGGGCGTGGGCGTGGGCGTCGACTACGGAATCTACATCTTCAGCCGGGTGGTCACGGCGATGAAAGAGGGGGCAACCATGCAAGAGGCCTACCTGGAGACCCTTCGGACCACCGGCGCCGCCGTGCTCGTGACGGGTCTGACACTGGCCATCGGGGTGAGCACCTGGGTCTTCTCGGCCCTGAAGTTCCAGGCGGACATGGGGCTCCTGCTTGCCTTCATGTTCCTCGCGAACATGCTGGGCGCCCTGCTCCTGCTTCCGTCGATGGCCTACTTTATCATCCCAACGAAAAAGAGTTGACAGGAGGCTGTCGAGAAACGGCCATCTGCGGCGTTGCACTCATCCTTCGTCACTCGGTGGACTTAAATGTCCTACCTCGTTTCTCAGGATTTCGTGCGCCTTGCACCTGACCATTTCTCGACAGCCTCCTCTGGGGAAAAGTCGGGATGAGGGGAAGAAATGGCGATGGGCAACGCTGAGCAACACCTGAAGAAGCATGTGGGCTTCCTGGGCCTCCTGGCGATGTGCGTGGGGCTGAATATCGGCGGGGCCCTGTTCGCCCTGACAACCATTGCTGCCGGATTCAGCGGCCCCTGCCTGCCGCTGGCCATGCTGGTCTCCGCGGTTCCGATCCTGCTGGCAGTCGTCCCCTACGTAACCCTGACCTCGGTCATTCCGACCACGAGCGCCAGCTATCGGTACTCACAGCTCTTCAGCCCATCGGTCGCAATCGTCAGCCTGTTCACCCTCCTGGTGTGCATGCTCATCGGCGGACAGCCCCTGTTCGCCCTGGGCTTTGGGAAATACCTGCACGCACTCGTTCCGCTCGATCCGATCTGGATGGGGATCGGGGTGCTCACCACGTTCTACGTCATCAACCTGATGGGCGTGAGGCTGACGGCAAGGATCCAGACGGTTCTGTTCTTCATGCTCCTCGCCGCCCTGATTCTCTACATCGTCCTCGGGCTCCCCTCCGTCCGGGCAGAGAACTTCTCGAATCCCTTTCCGAACGGGGTGGGGGGTCTCCTTGCCGCCTCGGGGCTCCTGTTCACCTTCAGCGCAGGGGGCATCTTTGTCATCGACCTGGGGGGAGAGGTCATGCAGGCCAGGAGGGCCTTCGCCAAGGCCCTGCCGGCAGGCATCGCCATTGCCGTGGTTCTCTACGTGTTGATAGGCATCGTAACGGTCGGCGTCTCAGACGGGTCGAACCTCCAGGGGAAATCCCTGATCGCCGTGGCCGAGCGTTTCTTGCCCGGGTCCGCCTTGACCTACTTCATCGTCGGCGGCGCCCTCGTGGCCTGTGCGACGTCCATCAACATCATCTTTACCATCATATCCAGAGGACTTCTGGTCGTGTCGAAGGAGGGGCTCTTACCCAGCTTCCTGGGAAGGGTGAATGGTCGGTTCGGCACACCCCACTGGGGCCTGACGGCAGCCTACCTGATCTGCGTTGCGGCCCTGGTCGGCATCCCTTCGCTCATTTTCTTCGGATCCATGCTCAACCTTGGGCTCATCCTCTCGATTTCCGTGGTGGTCCTATCGGGATTCGTCTTTCCAAAACGCTATCCAGCCCTGTTCGAGAGATCTTCGACACGCCTGTCGCCTCGGATCTTCCGGACGATTTGCGGTACCATTCTCGTCCTGAATGCCATGATATTCGCGTTTTTCTCGATTGCCATCGGGAAGGCCGCGCTGGTCTTTCTGGCTATCGTGCTGGCAAGTTGCCTGTACGCACGATCGAAAAAGAGGTCCCTGACGGAAATAGGCGAACGCTTAGCCCTGTCGAGAGGGCCGAATCCAGCGCCCCTGTTCTGGCTGAAACTGGAGGACAGGGATCAGGGGTCAGAAGGTATTGGGTATTAGGTATTAGGTATTAGCTCCCCGCCACTGCCCCCCCGGAAGCGTACCCGGGAGGGTGGTTGGGAGGGCTAATACCTAATACCTAACTGCTAACTGCAAGAGAGCCTTTTCTCTTTCGCGCCGACTTCAGGAAATTGGGGACAGCCACCAAAAGACAGTGGAATGAATGGAGTAGGAAACCATGAAAAACACTGGGCACTTTAAAGACAAAGTCGTATGGATCACCGGCGCCTCGTCAGGGATTGGAGAGGCGCTCGCCTACATGCTCAGCGAGGCGGGATCGAACCTTGTTCTGTCTTCGAACGAACCGGAGCGGTTGGAAGAGGTTCGGGAGAAATGTACCAACAAGGCGGTACACAGGGTCATTCCGCTCGATCTCGCCGAGTGGGATGCCCTGGCACCGAAGGCAGAGGAGGCGTTGGGTCGATTCGGCCACGTGGACATCCTCGTCAACAACGGAGGGATCAGCCACCGCTCCCTGGCCAAGGACACCTCCCTCGAGGTCGATCGGAGGGTGATGGACATCGACTATTTCGGGCACATTGCGCTCACCAAGGCGGTCCTGCCGTCGATGCTCGAGAGAAAATCGGGGCACATCGTCGTCACCACGAGCCTTGCCGGGCTGCTTCAGGTGCCGTATCGAACCGCCTATTGTGCGGCAAAACACGCCCTCCACGGCTTCTTCGACACCCTTCGTGTCGAGCTCTGGGACGACAACATCAAGGTCACGCTCGTCTGTCCCGCTCAGGTGCGCACGAACATCTCCTCCCAAGCCCTGGCAGGAGACGGAGGCAAATACGGGAAGATGGATCCGTTGATCGAGGCCGGCATGTCCCCTGAAGAGTGTGCCGAGGCGATCATCAAGGCAGTCGTGAAGGAAAAGCACCAGGTCCTCGTGGGCAAGGGCACACCCATCATCGGGACTTACGTGAAGCGCTTGTTCCCCACCTTGTTTACACGATTGGTGAGGAAGGCTCAAGTTATCTAGAAGCGTTTGAGGGAGCGATGAGCTATTCTGGTATTAGGTATTAGGTATTAGCCCACCCCCCACCGCCCCTGATTCACGGGCATCCTTTGGGGGGGGCGAGGAGCTAATACCTAACTGCTAATACCTAACTGCAAGTCGTAAATTGCGTGCAAAGCCTTTGCCGCTTCACACCCAGATTCAATGTAAGCCTATGGACACCAGCATCCTGTTCCTCACCCTCATCGTCCTAATTGCCTACATCACCCAGGCCATGACCGGCTTCGGGAGCATTATCATTGCGGTAACACTGGGGTCCCATCTTTACCCGATCGAGTTTCTCCTGCCCACCCTCGTTCCGGCAGACCTGCTCGTGAACGTCTACATCGTGGGCAAGTACCGGCAGGACGTGGACAGAGAACTCCTCGCCCGAAGGATCC
>JAUWSZ010000010.1 GCA_030609865.1 bacterium
ACGGGATGCAGGACGTGCGAGGTGGCATGCTCTCTCAGGAACGAGGGTGTCTGCAATCCGGCCCTGTCGAGGATCGGTATCGTGAAATGGGAGGAGATGGGCATCGACGTGCCGATGGTGTGCCAGCAGTGTGAGAACCCGCCGTGTCTGTCCGTGTGCCCGATGGAGGCCGGATACCGGGATGAGGAGACGGGTGCCCTGATCATCGATTATGACCTGTGTATCGGCTGTCGATCGTGCGTGACGGCCTGCCCCTTCGGTGCCCTTGTCGTCCATCCTCATACCGGCAAGGTGATGCGGTGCAACCTCTGCGACGGGGACCCGACCTGCGTGAAGTACTGCGAGACAAAGGCTCTCCAGTTCATCGTTCCGTCCAAGCTGACCTATCCGAAGAAGAGGGCAAGTGCCTCGCGATTGTCTGAGCTGCTTGCAAAAATCGAGCTTGAATGAGAGGAGGATCCATCATGTTCGGATGGGCTGGGAATGTAGTCCGAGTGGATTTGACGGAGGGCAAGATTCACAAGGAGCCTCTCGACGAGGCCTTTGCGAGGAAGTGGTACGGGTGTCACGGTTTTCTCCAAAAGGTCGTCTTCGACGAGCACGACTTCAGCGAGCGGGATCCGATGAGCCCGAAAAACATCGTGGCCATCGCACCGGGCACGCTGACAGGGACCTTTACGCCGGGCTCTCAAAGGTTTGGCGTCGCGGTCGGGCTGAGCCCTTCCTACGGAGGCTATCTGGACGGGTTCAGCGGGGGGCATTTCGGGCCGGAACTGAAGTATGCGGGCTACGACCTGATCGTCTTCACAGGCAAGTCCCCAAAGCCTGTGTATCTGAGGATCGAGGACGACCTGGTCGAACTGAGGGACGCGAGTCACCTGTGGGGAAAGAAGGTCAGGGAGACGTGCAGGCTCGTCAACCAGGAACTCGGCGACCCCCGCTACAAGACGCTCTTCATCGGCCCGTCAGGCGAGAATCGGGTTCATGGCGCCATGGCCGTTGCCGATCTCTTCCGCTGTCCGGCAGGGGGCTCGACCGGTGCGGTCATGGGTTCCAAGAACTTGAAGGGGTTGGTCGTCCTCGGGACCAAGGGCGTGAAGGTGGCGGATCCGCAAGCCTGCTTCGATGCCTTTGACCGAGTCTACGAGAAGAACCGTGCCATACCCCGTTTCAAGGTGTTTGCGGAAAAGGGATCGAAATGGCTGATTGCACTCTCCGGGGTCCTGAACTGTCAGTACAACGTCCAGGCCAGAGAATTCGATTACACCAAGGTCAATGTGGACCGCTTTCTCGAGGATCTGGCCGAGGGGAACAAGGCCTGTCATATGTGTTTCCAGCACTGTGACCATTTCTGGAGGGTTAAATCCGGAAAGTATGCCGGGGAATTCGGCTGCGGGGGCGAGGCCGGGTCGATCATCCCGATGGGGCCGATGATCGGGAACGACGACTTTGGGTCGATCATGCACTTCGTGGCACTGATCTCGGACTTGGGTATGGACAGCATCACCCTGGGCTCCGTGCTGGCAACCGCCATGCACTGGTTTCAGGATGGCCTGTTGACCGAGAAACACACCGGCGGCCTCAAGCTCGAGTGGGGCGATGTGGAGTTGATCGAGACATTGATCCACCAGGTCTGTTATCGGGAGGGCTTTGGAGAACTCCTGGCGGAAGGGGTGTTTGCCCTTGCCGAGAAGGTGGCCGGGTGGAACAACCTTCCCCTGGAGGAAGTGACGAAGTACATACGGGTCAACAAGAAGAAGCGAGAGGTGAGTGCCGACTTTCGAGGCCTCAAGGGCCTCGCCTTTTCAAAGGCCATCGACATCCGGGAGTGCGACATCCTGAACCTTGCGGACACCCTGATGGCGGAGGGGCCTGTGAACCAGGAGCGTTTCGAACTCCTGGGGGTGCCCACCGAGTTTGCGGAGAAGTTCGGGTTCTCCTACGTGGGCAACCCTGCCTTTTTCGATGACAAAGCAATGGTGAAGCACTACAACGACAATCACTGTGCGGTCGCAAACAGTCTCGGGATCTGTCTTCGTTTTACGACCTGGGCGCAGATGCGCATGGGCCTGGAGGACATGGCCATGTGCGTCAAGGCTGTGACAGGGTTGGACACAACGTGGCAGGATCTCTTCGCCTTTGGCGAGAGGTGTCGGCAGATCGAAAAGGGTATCCTTCTCAGGCATGGCTTCCGGAAAGAGGACGACTATATGCCGGATCACTGGTACAATGTCCCTGTGGAAAGCGGCATGTTCGAAGGGGCCGTGATGGACAAGGATGATTTCACCCAGGAGTTGGAAAATCTCTACGAACTGCGAGGATGGGACAAGGAAGGCCTTCCAAGAAGAGATACGCTGGAAAAGTTGGACCTTGGAGAGGAAGCAAACCGACTGGAAGAGCAAGGACTCATCGCAAAGGGATAGACGTTGGCACGTATAGAGCGGTCGGCCCGATTCAACGCACCCGTGAGCGAGGTATTCGACTTTATCTCGGACTTCCGGACGCTCAAGGAATACAATCCTTCCATCCTTAAAGTCACCCCTCTCACGCCGGGCCCGCCCCAAAAGGGCAGCCGTTTTGAGCTGACCATGTCAATGCTCGGGATGAACATCCGACCCGTCTTGACGATCACCGAATTTCGAAAGCACGAGTTGATTGTCACCCGCTTGGAAGCCTTTCTCCCTGCCGGGGAAAAGCGGGTCTTCCGGCCCGACGAAGGGGGGAGCACCCTCTTCTTCTTCACGATCGAATTTGCTGCCGGGTGGCCACTCGTGGGCCCGCTGGTGGATGTTGCCCTCGCAAAAGGATTTGCAGAACCGCAGGCGGACACGGAAATCCGGCTCCTAAAAAAACGGTTCGGATTCGACCGGTAGGGTATCAGGTGCCTGCGCGGTGCTTTTCGCAGTAGAGGTCGCGGATGTTCGTACTCCGTATCATCTCCTTGATCGTGTCTCCGCTGATGTCCCGCCGGATTGCTTCTCCGATGTAAGGCACGATCGAGATGATGGAAACCTTGCGCCGCATCTGTTTATCCGCCAGAACATCTTCTGCAAAATCAGGCCTTGAATCGGTCACCACGAGTTCGTCGAGATCTGATTCGGTCAGGGCCGTGCTGAAATCTCGGAGCAGTTTGCCCTCCCCGGAGACGGAGTCAAAGCCAAGGGCATGGGCGCAGAAGCCGATCACGTGGACCGCACCAGCCTGCTTGGCTGCGCGGGCCGCGTTGAACAGGGTCGATCCCGAGGCGAGGATGTCGTCCGGGATGGCCACGATCTTGCCCTCCACATCCCCGACGACGCCGAGCAACTCCTTCTTGTGAAGGGTCCGCCTATCCCGCTGCTGCATGGCAAAGGCCATCTGTCCGGTCCATCCCGACACATTTCTTCCGAACTCCTCTGCGCGCCGCACACCCCCCTCGTCCGGGGCCATGACAACGAAATTGTCGGGATCAGGGTCCAGAGAAATCCGTTTGCAGAGGGCCTCGAAACGGTTCGAGAAGTAGTCGGCCATCAAGGGAACCTCCTTCAGGTGGTCCACGGACCGAAAGAACCCCTCGATCTGCTCCGAGTGCAGTGTCATGGTGATGACATGATCCAAGCCGGCGGCCTCGAGCAGGTCGCCGACGAGACGGGCACTGATGCACTCGCGTCGCGCGTGGGACTTGTCCTGGCGCGCATACGGATAGTCCGGCATGACCAGGACCGCGTGATGGGCCTTCCCGGTGCGTTTTACGGTGCTGATGATTTGAAAGACCTGCACGAGTTCATCGTTGGTGTTGAGGATGCTCCAAATGATATAGGCAAATTTCCCCCGCAGGTTCTGGTCGATTACTTGTTTGGTCTCTCCTCCCAGAATCCCCTTTCCCCGGAAGCGGATGAAGTCAACGGGCGTAATCTCCTTGTTGAGGTACTGGCTGATTTCCTTCGCCAAGGGATCGTCCTTCCTGCCGGGCAGGATGCAGAAATCAGCGTTTTTCTTCATGTTCATACCCACGGTTGACATCTCCTCTTTTAGTATATTATATATATTATGACTAATTAGTCAATCATAATAGATATTAATTTTCAGATTCCCGGAAACGGGTACCTCGGGGGCAATCATGATCGATACGATACGGTGGAAAGAGGGTTGCGTGGAACTCATCGACCAGACGCTCCTCCCCGCGGAACTGGTCTACAAGGAATGCCGTGATGTGGAAGTGCTGGCCGAGGCGATCGAGAGCCTTCGCGTCCGGGGGGCGCCGGCCATCGGGATCGCAGCGGCCTTTGGGGTTGCACTCGGGGCTCACGAGATCCGGGAGAGCAACCGGAAGGCCTTCCTGCGCGAACTCGAGAAGAAGATCCAACGACTCGCAGCCACGCGCCCAACGGCGGTGAACCTGTTCTGGGCCCTCGATCGGATGCGGGGAGTCATCGAGCAGTGCCCGGCAGAGAACGTGGAAGAACTCAAGAGTTGCCTCGTGGATGAGGCCCTGAAGATACAGGAAGAGGACAAGGCGATTTGCCGGAAGATGGGGTCCAACGGTGCTGAGCTCTTGGAGGATGGGATGACCGTCCTGACCCATTGCAATGCCGGCGGATTGGCAACAGCGGATTATGGCACCGCCCTTGGGGTGATCTACGCGGCCCAGGAGCAGGGAAAGAAGATTCGTGTGTTTGCCGATGAGACACGGCCACTCTTGCAGGGGGCGAGGCTGACCGCGTGGGAATTGATGAAGAACGGTATCGAGACGACGCTCATCTGTGACAACATGGCGGCCTGGGTGATGAGCAAGGGAATGGTGGACTGTGTCATCGTAGGCTCGGACCGAATCGCGAGCAACGGGGATGTGGCAAACAAGATCGGGACCTATGGCGTGGCGATTTCAGCGAAGGCGCACGGAATCCCTTTCTATGTGGTCGCCCCCTTCTCAACGATCGACATGAGGCTGGCCAGTGGCGAAGACATCCCGATCGAGGAACGAAAGTCCGAAGAGATCACCTCCCTGGCCGGGCGAAGGATCGCTCCGGAGTCGGTCCGTGTATACAATCCTGCCTTCGACGTTACACCCCACCCCTATGTGACAGCCATCGTGTCTGAGATGGGGATTGCCAGGGATCCTTACTACGAGACGTTCAGCCAATGGGCCAGATCAGCATCCCTGGTTGAAAGTGCTCCTCTCCGGAAACCGACGCCGACACAAGCGTGACCGAATCTTCCCTGTTTGATAATACCCCTTTCCACCAGATGGAAGAGAGGCTTGCCCGGGAGATGAGGTTTGCGATAGGTTGAAGAGCGAGCGGTAGAAGTCGACTTTGCCGATACGGAGGTTCTCCCAACATCTACGCAAAATACGCAGATGTTCCGATGAAAGACTCTCAGGTGATGGGTATTGCACGATGAACCCGAAGGTTCTGATCCTTGGAGGAGGAATCGCTGGTTACAGCGCGGCCCAGGCCATCAAGAGAACGGACCACCATGCCCAGGTGACCGTGATCACCGAAGAGCCCGACCCGACGTATTCTGCCTGCGTCTTCGCTGAGTACATTGCGGGCGAGATCCCCAGAGAACGGGTGTTCATCCAGGGGCAGGACCAGATTGCCCTCGCACCTTCGGAATGGATGCTCGATCAGAAAATCACGGAAATTGATCCCGAGCAAAAGAGCCTCCTCACGGAAAGCGGTCAACCCTTGATGTTTGATCGGCTCATCCTGGCGACCGGGTCGAGAGCCGTTGTTCCGCGGCTGCCGGGGGTCCACAAGGAGGGCGTCACCTGTCTCAAGACATTGGGCGATGCAAACACGATTCTCCAGGCTTCGGGAAAGAGCGCTGTTGTCGTCGGTTCCGGGCCGGTCGGCCTCGAGCTTGCGGTTGCACTCCGCCAATGAGGGTGGGAAGTTGCTGTCATCGAACTGCTGGACAACGTCCTTCCGAGGCTCTTCTTTCCGATGCACTCCCGTATGGTTCAATCCTTCTTGGAGGGGTGGGGTATCCGTGTTCTCGTAGGGGAACGCCTCCTCGAGATCGGAGGCGAGGAGCGTGTGGAGGCGGTGGTGACGGACAAGAGGACCCTTTCCTGTCAACTCGTCCTCCTCGGAATCGGTATGCAACCCGAGGTCAGGCTCGCTGCGAGTGCAGGGTTACGAATAGGAAACTCCGGAGGGATTGCCGTGGATCCAACCATGCGCACCAGCCATGAGGACATCTTTGCGTGCGGAGACTGCATCGAGACGGTTGACAGGTTGAGCGGGATTCCGGGCCTGAACATGCTCTGGGGAAACGCAAAGATGCAAGGTGTGGTAGCCGGGTTGAACAGCCTCGGCCAGCGGAAGAAATACCCGGGTGCGCTGAACCTGACCACCTTGAAGTTGTACGACATGGTGGCGGCATCCGTTGGAGAGGTCAAAACCCCTGATGATTGTTATCAGGAGATCATCAAGGAACACGGAGAGAAGTCCTCGATCCGACTCGTGGTCAGGGAAGGGATCATCAAAGGGATTCAGACGGTAGGCCCCCAGGTGGACATGAGCGTCTTTCTCAACATGATGCTCTGTGGGGAGAAGCTCCACATCCTCCGGGATTCCAAGAACAAGCGTTTGCTCCTCGAGCAGAAACCCTGGCTGGTTCGTCTTCCCACGTATCTCAGGGAGTAGAACTCTGTCGAAGGAAAGACACACAGACCCTTTTGAACGGACCCGTTTGGAGCAGTTCGCCCCGAATTCACTCCTTGCAGAGCATTTCTCCAAACTCTCCGCAGAGAACAGGGAGAAGAGCCGCACCCCAGATGCGGGGGGCCACAATCTTGCGCATTTCCGAATGATGAGCCGCGTCGTCTCACGTGCGCACGGATCTCTTTGCAGCAACGGGACGAAAGAATGCACAGCCGTCATCTTCGGTGCAAAAGAGTGCGCCGATGTGCCCCTGGAACTGCTGGTCGGAAACGGCTTCGTCTATCTGGTCGATGTAGACGTGGAGAGTCTTCGTGTGGCCAGAGACAAGATAGGCGATCCGTCCCTCCGGGACAGGGTAGAGATCGTCCTGATGGATGCGTCCCTGTTCGAGAACACGCTGATCGACGAGGCCCAGTGCCTCCTGCGGCGAAACCCGAAGGACATCGACCGGGCATTCCAGTCTGTCGTTGCCTTGAACAGGCATGCTGCTACGGAGGATCCGGGTCTTTTTGCGGACACGCGGCTTCCCATCGAGAAGAACTCGGTGGGTTTCGTTGTGTCATCGATGACCCTTTCCCAGTTCATGATCGGGTATGTCCAACTCCTCGTGAAGATGTTCTTGGACCACTATGGCAGGGAAAGAACCCGGGAGTATTTCCTGTCCGAATCGCGGACCGGGGTTGGGTCGGATGGAAGCCACAGAGTCGACGAACTCCAGCATTCCACATTTTCTCTTGCGCGAAGGGCCACAGCAAAACATGTCAGGGAACTCGGCCGGATCGTGAAACCGGGCGGAGTTGTCATCTTGTCGGATCACATCCTGCACGGTCGATGTGCCTTGATCAACGAGGACGAGGTGGAAGTGGACGTGCCTTCCCTGATCCCCTATTCCAAGAACCTGGAGGAAGACAAGATCCTGCGGTTTCGGGAGGATCGGAAGCGGCCGCTGTCGGCGGCTCTGCGCGTGGACAGGACCAAGCCCGATACGGTGTTTGTCGTGGAAGGGACCGATGCCCTGATGAGCATCCTCGAGCAGGATGGCGGGATGAAGATCTTGGATGAACAAGGATGGTGGTGGGTCACGGAGCGGGCGAAGGGGTTGGAGGAAGGAACCCCTGTTTGGAAAATCTCTTACGTGGAGGCTTTTACCCTCACCCCAAGAGAAGGAGGAAAGGCATGATACAGGTCGGAATCATTGGCGGGTCCGGGTTGGACGATCCAGCGATCCTGAAGCAACCCGAGGAAAAAATCCTGACGACCCCATTCGGGGATCCCTCGAGTCCTGTAACCTGTGGAGAGATCGAGGGGGTGCAGGTGGCGATCCTTGCCCGGCACGGGAGGAAACACGGGGTCTACCCTTCGGCCGTGAATTATCGGGCAAATGTCTGGGCCTTGAAGGCCCTGGGGTGCACACACATCCTCGCATCCTCGGCATGCGGTTCGTTGAGGGAGGCGATCGAGCCTGGACACCTGGTCTTCCCGGATCAGTTCATCGATAGGACCACGAAAAGAAACAGCACGTTCTACGACAAGGATCGAGTCTGCCACATCCCGATGGGTGAGCCCTTCTGCCCGCAGCTCAGACATCTCTTGGTCAAGAATGCTGAGAAACTCGGGATCGAGCATCACAATGCCGGAACCGTCGTGACCATCGAAGGGCCCCGGTTCTCCACAAAGGCCGAATCCCACCTGTTCCGAAGCTGGGGATGCGACGTGATCAACATGACCACGATTCCCGAGGTCACCCTCGCGAGAGAAGCCGGCCTATGTTATGCCACCGTTGCCATGTCCACAGACTATGACTGCTGGCACGAGACCGAAGAGGACGTGTCCATCGAGATGATTCTCGAAATCATGAAGAAGAACGCGGAGAACGTGATCCGCATCATGCTCGAGACCATCCCGCAGATACAATCTACGGAGTGCAGCTGCAGGGAGTTCATCAAGACCGCGGTGATCGGGGGGTGAGAGGGGGGCTGTTCGCTCCTCAGCGATTCCCGGATGTTTTCCGCAGGATTTCCTCGAGCACCGCCTCTGCCCTTGGACGGTCTACCTTCAGGTAGTTCGCGTGTTGGCGGGGTTTCTCGCAAAGGAGCACCTTGTTCAGTTCGGTGACGGCTTCCTCGTAGCGCTTTTCTTCGGCAAGGAGTCGAGCCATGGTAACGTAGGTCGGAAGGTGGTCGGGATCGAGCTCGATCACTCGTTCACAGAGCCTCATGGCCTCCTGCTTGTCTCCGCCGAAGATGCCGGGCATCTCCATCAAGTACTGAGCCCGGGCCAACAGGATGGGTGGCCAATTGGGGTCGAGTTCCAGGGTCCGGTCCATCTCCCTCTTGATCTTCCGGAATTTCCACAGGGACGTTAGTGTTCCCCTGAGCTGCGCGATGGCGCCCATGTTCGCCATGTAATAGAAGTGCCCCTCTTTTCCGTCCGGGTTCACCTCAACGGCCTGTCGGCTGTACTCGAGTCCCTTCCTCCACGCCTCCAGCTTCTGTCTTTTCTGACCCTTACCGAGTGTTTGCCCGTAGATCTGGTACCTTTTGGAAAGCTCCCAGAGAAGCTCATAGTCATTTTCCCGCAAGGCAACCGCTTTTTCATACCATTCGAGGGCCAGATCAAACCGATCCGGCGCAAGGTGGTGGCTTTCGTAGAGCTCCTCCCCCTTCTGCCAGAACTCCTCCACCTGGTCGGCATGAACGGCCGAGCCTAGGCATATCGCGGTAACGGCTACACAAGGGATGAGCATGATGGAGGAAGCGAATCGCTTTCTGAGCCCCATCGTGAAATCAGCCTCCAGCTTAGAAGCGACAAGTGTATAATCTCATTTGACGCTCCAAAGTATCACAGGGTTCCTCTCGTTCAGCAGCAAATGGTGATGAGAGGTCGGACTCCGTGCCCGTGTGCGTGCCCGCGCCCGACTAACCGCGGCGCGAAGCATTCGGTGGCTGGAATTGTGCAATTGTCTCGGCTATTCAGGTATTAGGTATTAGCCCACCCCCCACCGCCACTGATCTACCGGTATCCTGGGGTGGTGGCGGGGAGCTAATACCTAATACCTAACTGCTAATACCCAGGATCGCACCCTAGAATGCAAAACGCACCGAGAATCTGATCTCGTCATTCCGGGAGTACTGGCCCAGGTAGGTTTGCCTGTCCCCCTCGAGGAGGAGGAGGCGCGTACCGACCGACCACGCGTCGGTTATCAGGTACCTGGGCTCGAGACTGACCATCCAGAAGTCGGACATGGGATTCAGAAGGAGCCCTCCCTCCACGAGAAGGGTGTCTTCCAGGAATCGAGCGTTGACGCCGAGGATCATGAGCAGCTCGAACTCCTTGTAGATCAGGGGTTCGCCGCCGTAGTTCAAGATCGAATTCCCGACCAGCTGGAAGGTCAATAGGTGTGCCCCCCATTGGTAATCGACTCCACCTCCGATGGACAAAAGGTTCTTTGGAAACGCGATCTGCGGGGAGAAAGGGAAGGAAACGGTCAGTCCATTCGGATGGACCGAGATGTCGATCTCGGACAGGGGGGGCAACTCAAAATCGTCGGTGATCTCCGAAATGGCCTCCAGGCCCACGTTGATGTAGCGGTCCTTGATGAAGGCCCCCTCCGCACGGAACGTGAAGACGCCCCGACTCATCGCCATATCGAACCCGAAGATTTGTACCCGGTGAAGTTCGGGTCGAAGGTTCATCAGGTAGGTAAGGTCCAAGTCGGTCGGTACAAATTGCAGGTCCGCCACGATCCTACCCTCCACCCCGAAAACCGGCATCCGGTCAAAGCCGTAGAAATAACTCACACCGATGTCCGCGTTTCCGATCGTCCGGCAGATGCGAATTCCGAAATCGCTGTTCTCGAACGTTCGGGGGGGCAGGTCGGGTTCCGTGTTGATTTGTACGATGTTTACGGGAGGCAGCTCGATCGGCAGCCCAAGGTCAGGGGTCGGGTAAGACTTCACGGCATCGAACAGGGGGGGATACCAGCGGTCGCCCGGGTCCGGCATTCGATAGGGCACATAGAAGGGCATCCATATGGCTTCGACAAGAACCGACGAAAAAGCAGAACCGAAGAGTGCGCGAACCGCGGGAATCCCGATCTTTCTGCTGAGCGAGTCTGTCGTGAACGGGTGTCGAAGATCCCAGGGATTCAGATTGTCCGTGGGGTTGAATTGATCCAGAGTTCCCCAGGCGAACTTCTGGATGCCGACCCGGAGATCCAACTCGGAAAGGTAGAAACTCAGGTAGGCTTCAGCGATTTCAACGTATCGGTCCTTGCTGGGATAGACCTCGTCGAAGCGAATCAGCACGCCGTCGTTCCTGGGGGAGAGCTGGCTTCCCTCGTAGCCGCCTCGAAATACACCGTAGAAGCTCACGTGTTCTCCGAAGTCCGCCCGCGGCTCGAGGCTGACGAGGGCCGAGGGGTCCTCACGGGGTGTTTCCCCGTTGAACGGGATTACCCCGCTGACTTCCAGCGCCCCGTTGAGACTGGCGGCGAAAGAGCCTTTTTCGTATTCGAGGGCAGAAAGAGGCGGGCAAAAAAGGCTGCTCCCTGCCAGCACGACGAGAGCAGGGAGCACTCGCCGGGGCCACACCCGGAGTCTATGAAGAGGGTTCTTCTGTGTGCTTGCCATTCGGGTGCGCCCTAGGAGGCTCCTCAAGAAAGTCCATCAGGTTCGCTTCGTTCGGATACCGATATTGAGCAACGTCCGAGCATCTTAACATTTTTCTTGAAAGGAGCAACAGACTCCTAGATTTGCTCGAGCTTCTCGTAGATCTCTCTCCAGCGTTTGTATGCGTTCTGATAAGCGTTCGTGTTCTCTTGCGTTGGTTCAACCATTTCCTCCTGCTGAATCATCGCTTCCTGGGCGTCGACTATGTCGGGAAAGGCCCCGATCCCCGTGGCGGCACAAATTGCGGCGCCCAGCGCCGAGGCTTCCCTTATGCGCCCCACGAAGACGGGCAAATCCAGACAGTCGGCAAGGATCTGACAGAAGAGCCGGCTGTTGGTCAGGCCCCCTGTGAGGCAGATCTGCCTAGGCCTGGATGATGTTGCACTGAGGATCTGTTCATGATTGGCCCGCAGTGCGAACACGATGTTCTCCAGGATGGCGCGCAGGAAGTAGCTCGCTTGGGCAGGCGATGCTGTCAGGGGGTGTGCGGGTGCTGGAAAGTGAAAGACGCCGGATCGAACAATCTGGAAATTCTTCTCGTCCATGATCACGGGACCGAGGAACGCAAAGGTGTCATGACAACCGGGGGGGGTGTCCGCAGCCTTCTTGTCGATCCACTCGTACATCTCCCGGTCCGTCCACGGCGTCTCGCGCAGGTTGATCAGGAGATCTTTCATCCACTGGACGACGTAGCCCGCCCACTGGCTATTGGCTTCGAGGATCCATTGGGAAGGATCTAGGTGACAGGAAGTCCAGAATCGCTTCTCCGGGTGCACGTACGGAGCATCCATCAACAGACAAACCGGCGCCGTGGTTCCCGCCACGATGCCCAACTGGTCCTCGTCCCGTGCGCCGCCCCCGAGCAGGGCGCACTGGGTGTCGGCACCACCGACGACCACCGGCGTGCCCGGATGCAGGCCTGTTTCGTCCGCCACCCCTGGAAGAACTTCTCCGATGACCTCCCCTGCCCGGGCAAGGGGGGGAAGCAGGCTTGCGTCGAGATCAAAGACCCTGAGAATACTGTCCGACCACCGTCTGGCGGCAACATCCAGGAGCCCGCTTCCAGAGGCGGCCGTCACCTCGGAGCGTTTTACGCCACAGAGCTTGTGGAGAATCCAGTCGTTGAGCATCAGGACGGTGCGGATGCGGGAAAAGACGTCTGGGGCCTCTTGTCTGAACCAAAGAAGCCTGGACAAAGCCGAGGTCAGGGCAGGCCACTGACCGGTCAAGGGGTAGTACGTCTGGCTCAGCCGCCCCTCGATGTCTTCCTGGATGAAGGCACCCCGTGCGTCCAGGTTCGGGCCGGCGTACAGAACCTCGTCCCCTTCATCGAGGAAGAGATAGGAGAAGCGTTGGCCGGTGGCTGAAACCGCCAGGATCGCCTCAGGGGAAATCCCGGTCTTGTGGAGGGTTGCCCGGATGAGTTCGCAGATCGTGGACCAGAAACTCCCCGCATCGAACACACAGGCAAACTCGCCCACCAGGGGGTCGTGTGCATACTCCCTTTTCGTCATTTCCCGGTGGATCCGTTCTCCTTCCAGGCTGAACAGGAGCGCCCTGACGGTCCCCGTGCCTCCGTCCAGGGCCAGCAGATATCCTTCTTCGGATCTCTTTCCCATGTGCAGCGGCCTTTCCTTGCTTGGGTTTCAGGAAGAACACGCTAAGGGCCCGCGAATAAATAATTTCACATTTTCGCATCTCATCTTCGGGCCATCTTTGGCCGCTCCTCAATCGCAAGGTCCTCAGAATAGTCGTACTATTCCTCCGGCCTTGCTCAATCGTCACGACCAAATCTGACCCAAATCTGAGCGCGAAACCCCTCCCGAAAAATGAGACAATTCGCCTCCCTCACTGTGAAATTATTTTTTCGCGGGCCCTAGGCCTCCGGCCAACTCCCCACTCATGGTGAGAGCGCGGGATGTCACAAGGATCCGCCCGCTCCCTCCAGTATCTCGGGGTTCCAGATATGCTCCGGCCGCTCGTCGTGCAAATAGCGGACAATGTCACTCGCAACCATCTCACTCTGGTGTCGGACGACATCTCGTGCGGCTCCACCCAGGTGGGGCGTGCAGATCACATGATCCAGGGCAAGAAAGGGGTTGTCCTCTTGGAGAGGCTCCTCGTTGAAGACATCCAGGGCTGCTCCCTGAATCCTCCTCTCCTGCAAGGCACTGAGCAGGGCCTTTTCGTCCGTGAGGAAGGAGCGAGCTGTGTTGATGAAGTAGGCCGATGGCTTCATCAGGGCAAGCTCCTTCTCTCCGATCATGCCCTGGGTTTCATCTGTTTCCGGGCAGTGCAGGCTCACCATCTCGGCGTTCTGGAGGAGTTGGTTCAGGGAGGCGGGTTCGACCCCGGCGGCCCTCAGTGTCTCCTCCTGGACGTAGGGATCATGAACGAGGATTCGTGCACCGAAGGGCCTCAGTCGCTCGGCTACCTTTCTGGCCACGGCGCCGAACCCAACGAGCCCCATGGTCGATGATCCCAACTCGAATCCTCCGTATTTGTTGAAGGCCTTCATGATGTCCTGCGTGGATTCGATCCTTAGCTTGCCGTCCCTCAGTCGAAGATTCGTAGTAACGATGTTCCGTGCAAGTGAGAGCATAAAGCCCACAGTGAGGTCGGCGACGGCGTCCGCGTTTCTTCCGGGTGCATAGAAGATCGGAATTCCACGCTCGCTGGCAGCTTCTCGCGATACGTTCAGGGGGTCGCCTCGGCAACATCCGATGATTTTGAGGGGACAGGCTTCAAAGATTTCCTCGTGGACCAAATCGGCTTCTATGATGAGAACATCCGTTCCCGTGTCCCGGATCTTTTCGATCAACTCCTCCTCATCGAAATAGATCTTCCCCGTCTCCCGGTAGTTCTCGTACTGAATCTCCATATGCGGCCGGAGGAGTTCCAGCCCTGCCTGATCAAACGGAGCGGTGATCAATGCCTTCATGAATTTCTCCTGTTACTCATTTCTTCACCATTTGGTGAATCGATAGGAAAAAAATATAGGAAGGCCCTATTTGGCCAGTCCTTTCGTCCGTCGCCTCAAGAACTCCTTCCTTTCGGAGAGCCGATCAGGATGCAAAGGGTCTTCCTTCCAAACCT
>JAUWSZ010000450.1 GCA_030609865.1 bacterium
GCCGATCCATCCCGGCCGGCTGTGTTGCTCGTCGGTTAAATACTCCCGGTATTCGCCCTCCTCGCGCCTTGCCGGCCGGGCGCCTCGGCATCCTCGGTGCGTCACCGTATTTATGGTCTTGACCACTAAGTCACAGACAGCCCCCCTAGAATGCGCTAGACTATGTGGAAAGATTCTTCCTGGCATGGTGCCATTTCCGCTGATCAGGACACTGAAATTCTTCAACCCACTCGAGAGGGCCCCATCATGAGACGCACGACGTTCCTGTCGATTCTGGTTTGCATTACCGCATTCCTCCTGCTCACAGGATGCACAGACCCCACGCAGGCACCTATACTGATTCAGCTTCTTCCCAACCCTGTGGTTCCTCTTTCGACCCCCCAGAACCTCGATTTCTACGGAAGCAATATGGACCCGGATGTCTATTTCTTGATCGACGCAGGTGCGGGGGAAATCCAGCTCGAGCCCGAGAACGTTCCCGGGCACTGGACCTTTCGTTGTGTTTTCGGGTTTCACTATATCTACACCTTCGATTCCCTGGAGGACTTTGTGCTATCCCTGGGGTCCCCTTCCGAGTTGACCATCCGTGCCTTCAACGTGGGTGCGAACCTGGTACGCGAAAACGGAGGCGGCGATGATCTTCCGAGCCAAGGGGTGACCTGGACGATTCGTGATTAGCGGGATCATTCACCAATGATCTTGATGAGGACCCTCTTCTTGCGCCGCCCGTCGAACTCGCCGTAGAAGATCTGTTCCCAGGTGCCGAAGTCGAGCTTGCCGTCCGTGACGGCGACCACGACCTCTCTGCCCATGATCTGGCGCTTCATGTGTGCGTCCGCGTTGTCGTCCCCCACATTGTGCCTGTACTGGGACACCGGTTCGTGAGGGGCGAGCTTCTCCAGCCAGACCTCGTAATCGTGGTGCAGCCCGGACTCATCGTCGTTGATGAAGACGCTGGCGGTTATGTGCATCGCGTTGACGAGGCACAGGCCCTCCTTGATGCCGCTCTTCTTCAGGGCCCCTTCCACCTGAGGGGTGATGTTGATGAGTGCCCTGCGGGTCGGTGCGTTGAACCAGAGTTCTTCACGGTAGGATTTCATCGTTTCCTCCATGGCACGCTCATTCCGTTTTCAATGTATGTACGGTGGTTCGTCCTGATTGTTCCCGCCGTCGATGACGTGGAATCTCTTCTTCAGCCTCTTGAGCTTCCACTCCAGATAACGTCTGTGGAGCCGACGGAAATGGCCCCACCCGCGGAGGTAGAGATATCCGATGACGAGGCCGCTCAGATGTGCCAGATGGCTGATGCCGCTTCCGGGGAGGGTCAGGGTGGAGTAGAAGGCGACGGCACCGATGAACAGAACGAAGTGTTTGGCCCGGATCGGAAGGACGAACCAGAGGAGGATCTTGCGGTCGGGGAACAGCAGACCGTAGGCGAGCAACACCCCGTACAGGGCGCCCGAGGCTCCGATCGTCGGGACAAGGCTCGAGGATGTCAGAAGGGCGACGAAAACCCCGGCCCCGATCCCGCACACGAAGAAGTACTTGAGAAAGAAGCGGCTTCCCCACACCCTCTCCAGTTCGCAACCGAACATCCAGAGCACGAGCAGGTTGAAGGCGAGATGAAAGACGCCCGCGTGGAGGAACAGGTAGGTGAGCGGTTGCCACAGAAAGAAGCGGTGGGTTACGAGGTAAGGCACGAGCCCGAGCCAGGGTTCCAGGTAGAAGCCGAAGAATCTCTGCGTGATGGCCTGAAGGAAGAACCCGGCCACCGCTGCAATCAGGATAATCTTGACCGAGGGGGTCATGGGGCCGCCGAAGCTGAACTGAACACGCTGGGGAGTGTGCATATCTCTTGTTGGGCCTCTCTTCAGTTGGGTGCAACCACGATCGTGATCTGTTCCATTGGAATCCGAAACGCCCCGTGGATCAGGGCCTGCATTTCTTCCACCGCCGCTTCTCGAGATCCCCTTCCGGCTGCCCATTTCGCCAGGCCGTCCTCGTCGACCAGGATGGTCACGGTGATGTTCTCTTCCGCCTGCACACGAGGCTCGAAATCGAGAGCAAAGTAGTCGACATCGACGTGCGTGATCACCGTGTTCCTTCCGATGCTGGTCGTCAACCTCTGGAGAAGGACGCCGATCTTCTCGTTGTACTCCTGCTCGCGTGAACGCACAAAGGCCCTCTTCTTCGCAAGGAGTTCGGGCGACAGGGTCTTCTCGAGGATCTCCATCCTCTTCAGGCCGACGTCCCGGTCCTCGCCGATCAGCTTCAGGGTCATGGTCGACTCGGTGGGTTGGCTGCTTGCCGCCTCGGCGACATCCGAAACCGCCCCAGGGAGGTGGAACGTGCCGAGGACGAAAAGGAGGCAAACAAGAAAGAAGAAGTGCCTGACAGGTCTTGTTTTCACGGCTTGTCCTCCTGAATGTTGCGGGGGGGGTCGCCCTCGTTGAACGGATGGGGGCTGTCACGGTCCTTTTTCGGGCCAGCCAGCGATTCATCGATCATGGCTTGTACCATCTCGCGTACACGAGTCTTCAGGGGCCCGTCCAGGGATTCCCACACCCTGCTGTCGATCTTTCGGTTGATCCATTTTTCGAGGGTCTCTTCCGCCCGAAGCATGTTGACATAGAGCGTGTTGAGGATTTGTCTCCGGATATAGACGAAGTAGATCGTAACGGTGAGCAGCATCGCTGCGACCACATCGAGGACGTAGTGCTGCTTGATGAGCACTGTCGAAAAAGCGATCCAGAACGTGAGCAAGAGGGTCAGCATGCCCCGGATCCGGTGAACCTCGAGGATGGTCAGGGCCGCCAGAAGCGACATGGCAACGTGCATGCTGGGAAAGCAATTCCAGGGTCTGTCTGCTCCGTAGACGATGCCGAGGACCCAGGTGGAAAAGGAGTTTACCACCAATTCCGGTCGGTCGATCGAGACGGGGTAGAAGAGGTAGATGACGTAGCAAACGCACATGACGGTGATGTAGGCGAATGAGAAGAGACTGAAGAAATCCTTCTGATGGATGAACAGGAAGGGCAGAAGGAAGGTGGGATAAATGGTCAGATAGATGAACACGAATTCCGGGGCGAGAGGAATTTCCCGTTCCCAGGCGAAGGTAGGCAGCTTGTGGGTCGTCTGTGCTTCCGTGATGAAGGCGATGAAGTAATACCCGGCGGCCCAAATCGCGAGCATCAACAGGGCGAGAAGGGCCTGTGCGTAGCGCTGGAAGAAGTCATTCGGGGCCGCTTCTTCCGGTTGGGGATGCGTACCTATGGCTGGCAAGAACCGGTTGCGATTCGTCACTGCGATACTCACGAGGACGGTCGCACAAGGGATCCAGACCAGAATCGCGAGGCTCTTGTGAAGATACGGGATGGAAAGAGGAAAAAAGAGCTCTTCAAAGAAAAGGAAGAGGCAGGAGAGGATCAGTCCTACGAGGTAGTAGAAGAGTATCCAGCGGACCTTGTTCTGCTGCCAGGTGATGATCCAGTCGGTTCGCCTCTGGCGGAGAACCTTCAGGCGTGCGTCCATCGAATCTCCGGTTCCCTCTCCTTATACGTCCCTGTCCGCCACCCGCGCGAACTCCCCGAGTTTCTCCATCATGGCCGAGAATTTCGAGGGTTTCAGGGATTGGGGGCCGTCGCTTTCCGCCTTCTCCGGCTGGGGGTGCACCTCCACCATGATCCCGTCCGCCCCCGCCGCAATGGCAGCGTAGGAGAGGGCGGGTACATAGTCCCATCGCCCTGCCGCGTGGGAGGGATCCACGATGACGTGGAGGTGTGTCCGTTGTCGGAGCACGGGGACGGCACTCA
>JAUWSZ010000052.1 GCA_030609865.1 bacterium
GAGGTGGATCCGCAGACCATGCAGGTGGTGGATCGAGACAGGGTATTTGCCGGCGGAGACATCGTTCGTGGCGCCGGCACCGTGGTGGAGGCGGTGGCCGACGGTCGCCGTGCGGCAATGGGTATCGACGAGCTGTTACGCAATAGCGAAAGGCGGAAGGACATAGATTGAAGGGTCACCAGTAGCTGTTTCCGATAACGAATTGGCCTCTCGGGCGCGAGCGCGGGCGCGCAAGCGGGCGTGGGGTACAGAAAAGAGGTGCCAATGAAGCTGCTCAACGATGCGGTGATCAGGGATCGTTATGACGTTGTGGTTGTGGGAGCTGGGATTGGCGGGCTGACCGCTGCCGCTCTGCTCGCGAAAAGGGGGCAGAGGGTTCTTGTCCTCGAGCAACACTACATCCCCGGGGGCTGCTGTACCGCGATTCGACGTAACGATGTCGCCATCGACGTGGGCGCAGCCTTGCTGTTCGGCTGGGACGACGAGACGAGTGCGCACCCATTCGTTATGAACGAACTCGAAGAAGAAATCGATCTGATTCCCCACGATTCGACCTACCGGATTCACCTGGGGAAGAAGACGGTCACCTTCTGGCGCGACCTGAACCGCTACCTTGATGAATTGACCGCCCTGTTTCCGAACCAGGACAGGGAAATCCGTGCCCTCTACCGCCATTGCAGCGAAACGTACGAAATCATGATGGGAATGGCCAAGTTCCCCGTGCCTCCCACAGAGATTCCCTTGATGGACGGGCTCAAGATGGCGCTCAAGGACCCCGTTGGCATGATGAAGATACAGAAGCTGATGTCCATGTCCGGCGAGGATCTCCTGAGGAAATACATCACCGATCCGAAAACGGCGGATTTCTTCGATTTCCTGGTTGCTTCATGCACCACCTGCACGGTCAAAGAGAGCCCTGCGAGCATGGTGCTCGCTATCTTCATGAACATCCATCTCGGCGGGACGTGCTACCCCTCCGGTTCTCCCCAGATGCTTCCCAACAAGCTCGAAAAGGCCATAGAGAAATTCGGCGGCCAGATCGTTTACCGAAAGATGGTGGACGAGATTTTGATCTGGAACGGCAAGGCCTACGGGGTTCGCTTGTCCGACGGAACCGAGATCCTGGCGGACAGCGTGGTTTCCAACGCCGACGTCTGGAAACTCTACGGCTCGTTGATCAAGCCGAAGCACATCAAGCCCAAGCGGATGGAGTGGGCGCAGGGATTCGACCCGACGCCGGCCATTCTGGTCCTCTACATCAGTGTGAAGGAGGAGGCCATTCCGGAAAGTACGCACCCGATCGAATTCTATGTGCGTAGCCTCCACGATGTGCAGGGAGATAACTTCATGGTCTATATTCCCTCCCTCGAAGATCCGACCATTGCGCCGCCGGGTACGCATTCTATCACGGTCATGGGGTCCAGCAAGATCGATTGGCCGCGCCCTCAGGATCGGTTGTATCGGTCGGAGGAATACAACAGGATGAAAGAAGAGGAGGCGGACAGGGTCCTTGATTTGCTGCAAGCGAACTATCTGCCGAATTTGAAGGAAAACATCATCAGCCTGGATATCGGCACCGCGTCGACCATCGAACGCTACACACTGAAGTACAAGGGGAACATAGGCGGGCCGAAGGTCACGACGGAACAGTTCTTCTTCAACCGGCTGAAAGCGCGCAGCGAATGGAAGAATCTCTACTGTGTCGGTGACTCGACCGCCATGGGGGAAGGCGTCGTTTCCGTAACCATGTCGGGCGTGGGTGCGGCCAACCAGGTCCTGAAAGACAAGGGGTTGTTGACGTACCGGCCTAGGGCGTTTGCCAAAGATTGCGTCAACATGATCGAGGGCAAGCCCTGGACCCCGACCCCGGATCCAGGAGAACCGATTACAGAGGAATCAGCCAAGAGAATCGGCAGGGACTGCCAGCATTGTGAAGATCCGGAATGTCAGACCGCCTGCCCGGCAAACATCGAAACGAGCCTGTTCGCCCGGCGTATCGAGTCCGGGAACTTCACGGGTGCGGCGAGGGTGCTGCGGGAGGTGAACCCCCTTTCGGAGGTCTGCGGGTACATCTGTCCAGCCGAGCAGTTCTGCGAAAAGAAGTGCAGCCGCCTGGACTTCGCCGACCGACCCGTGCGAATCCGGGAACTGCATGGGTGGGTCTGCGGCCACGTGTCCAAATTCGAAGGATGGGAGCGGTCTGTTGCTCCGCAGAACGGACGGAAGGTGGCCGTGGTCGGCGCCGGACCGGGTGGCCTCACCTGCGCCCATTATCTGGCACGTCTTGGCTACCAGGTGGATATCAAGGACAAGGCGAAGGGGCCTGGCGGGATGCTGACGCATGCGGTTCCCGACTTCCGTCTGCCGGACGAGGTTGTGGCGCGCGAGATAGAAGGGTTGAGCCTTCCGGGCATGGCCTTCCAGTACGCGAAGACCCTGGGTAAAGACTTCACCGTTGCAGACCTGGAAGGGGACTATCATGCCGTCTTCCTGGCCCCGGGGTTGTGGTCGGGCCGAACGCTCAACATACCCGGTATGGAGAAGGCGAAGATGACGGACGGGCTGGGGTTCCTCCAGTCCTGCCGGGAAAATGGGAAGGGCAAGGTCGGGAAGAACGTGGTGGTTATCGGTGGAGGCAGCGTGGCGTCGGATGCTGCTGTTTCCGCCGTGCGGTGCGGCGCAAAGAAGGTAACGCTCGTATGCCTCGAAGGCCCTGAGGAAATGCCCTGCCTCAAGAGTGAAATCGTCGAAATGAAGAGCCATGGGATCAAGATCGAGAACGGGTGGGGACCGAAGGCTGAGGCCTCGAGATCCAAGCTCTCCTTCGCGCGCTGCACGTCTGTGTTCAATGAGAGCGGAGCGTTTCGTCCCGTTTTCGATGAATCGAAAACTATGGAGATGGGTTTCGATCAGGTGATTCTGGCTGTGGGCCAGCGAACAGAACCGGCTCTGGCGAAGTACCTGAAGAAGGAATTCGGCACGGAGGATCGGCTGGAAGTGGATGCGGAGACCATGCAAGTGGTCGGGCGAAGCGGGGTGTTTGCCGGTGGGGACATCGTTCGCGGAGCCGGGACGGTCGTCGAGGCCGTAGGCGACGGACGTCGTGCGGCAATGGCCATCGACGCGTGGTTGGAAGAGTAGGGAAGGGAACAAGTGCAGATACTGAACAATGCCCTGATTAAAGATCGATATGACGTGGTGGTCGTGGGGGCAGGGATTGGGGGGCTGACCGCCGCCGCCCTGTTGGCCAAGAAGGGGATTCAGGTCCTGCTCATCGAGCAGCACTATATGCCGGGAGGGTGCTGTGGGTCCATTCGGCGTCAGGGCATCACGATGGACGTGGGAGCTACGGTTCTCTATGGGTTCGGGGAGAGGGGATACAACACCCACCGGTTCGTGATGAACGAGCTGGAAGAAGACATCGACATGATTCCCCGTGAAGCGATCTATCACATGCACGTCGATGAGTACAGCATCATCTTCTGGCTGGAATTCGAGCCCTTTTTCAAGCAGCTGGTGGAACTCTTTCCGGACCAGGAGAAGGAACTCAGGCATTTCTATGACTATCTGTTCAACCTCTATGAAAGCACGATCCTGAAGAACGAAACGATCGTTCCGCCCACTGAGATGTCCCCGAAAGAGAACCTGAAGGCACTATTGAAGAACCCGGTGGGTATGGTCAAGATGCTCTCGATGATGTCCAAGAGTGCGGAGAGCGTTTTTGAGAAATTCTTCACGGACCGCAAGGTCGTCGACTTCTTCGACATGCTGACCCGTACCTTTTCTTACGTCGATGCGGATGAGTGTCCGGCGGTTCTTTCGATCACCATGTTTGCCGACAACCATATCGGTGGGGCTTACTATCCGTCCGGCTCTCCGCAGATGCTTTCCAACAAACTGGAAAGGGCGATCGAACGGTATGGAGGCGAGATCCTTTACCGTCACCTTGTGGATGAGATTCTCATCACCGACGGAAGGGCCGGTGGGGTTCGTCTGGCAAACGGCGTCGAGATCAAGGCCGACCGGGTTGTTTCGGATGCAGCGATCTGGAACCTTTACGGAAAGCTGGTAAGGCAGGAACACATTAAACCGAAACGGATGAAATGGGCCCAGGACTTTGTTCCGTGTCACAGCAATTTGATGCTCTATATCGGTGCGGATGCGAAGGCGATTCCGGAGGACGCCCGTCCGATGGAGATCATCATCGAGGATCCTAAAAAGGTAGACGGCCACGGCATCACCGTATACATCCCGACCCTTATCGACCCGGCCGTGAGCCCGCCGGATACTTGCTCGATAACGATCACGGCTGTTTCGACCTTGGAATGGCCCCGTCCCACCGACCCTGCGTATCAGTCTGAAAAATACAAGCAGATGAAGGAGCAGGAAGCAGAGAAGGTCCTGGACAGGCTGAAGACGCGTTTTCCGAATTTGAGAAAGCACATCAAATCCATGGAAATCGGAACGCCGAGCACCATAGAACGATACACCCTCAAGAGTTGGGGGAATGTGGGGGGCCCGAAGCAGATGCTCGGCCAGGACATGATGAAACGGCTCAAGGCCCGGAGCGATTGGAAGAATCTGTACCTGGTCGGTGACTCAACGGTCATGGGGTTGGGTGTCCTGCCTGCCACAACTTCCGGGATCGGTGCGGCCAACATGGTCTTGAAGGACATGGGGCTCAAGGAATATACGCCTCGTTCTTTTCCGCGACAGTTCATCCATTTCACAGAAGGAAAGCCATGGACCCCTGAGCCGGATCGTTTGCAGCCGATCACGGAAGATTCGGCCATGCGCATGGCCCGTGCTTGTGATCATTGCGAAGAAGCGGGTTGTATCAGGGCCTGTCCGGCCGGCATGGATCTCGTGGGCTTTCACCGGCGGGTCGAGTCCGGCAATTTCGCCGGGGCGGCCCGGTCCTTGCGGGAGATGAACCCGCTGGCGGAGATCTGTGGCCACGTCTGCCCGGCGGAACGGTTCTGTCAGAAGGAATGCAACCGCCTGGACTACGCTGAGCAGCCCGTGCGCATCGCCGATCTTCATGCCTGGGTGTGCGGCCATGTCGAGGAGAGCGAGGGCTGGGAACGGTATGTGCCGTCCGAGAACGGCCGCCGGGTCGTCGTCGTTGGATCGGGCCCGGCCGGCTTGGCCTGCGCCCACTATCTGGCCCGTCTTGGATCCAGAGTGGATATCCTGGAGAAGGCGGAGAGGCCCGGCGGGATGCTGGCAATGGCCCTTCCTCCTTTCCGTATGTCCGACGATGTGCTTGCTCGAGAAATCGATGGGATGACCCTTGCCGGTATGCGTTTCGAGTATGGAAAGACCCTGGGCAAGGACTATTCGATCTCTGATCTGGAGGATGAGTACGATGCGGTCTTCCTGGCCCCGGGATTGTGGTCCGGCCGGGAGATCGAGGTCCCGGGTGCGGAGAAGGCAGAAACGATCGACGCCCTGCGTCTCCTCTGCTCCTATCGGCGCGAGGGTCGGGTGGAGGTTGGGAAGAAGGTCGTCATCATCGGTGGTGGGAGCGTGGCTACGGACGCAGCCCTTGCAGCAAGAGACTCGGGTGCCGAGAGGGTTTCCCTGGTTTGTCTCGAGGGGGAGGGTGAGATGCCGGCACTGCCCGGCGAGGTGGCCGAATTGAAAAGACTGGGAATCGAGATTCTGCATGGATGGGGTCCGAAAGCCTTTCTTTCCGGAAGGAAAATGTCCTTCATTGCGTGTTCGTCCGTCTTTGACGACCGGAACAGGTTTCAACCGATCTACGATGAATCGAGATCGATGGAGATGGAGCTTGACAACCTGATCTGGGCGGTAGGCCAGGGAGTGGAGCCTCCACTGGCGGAGTATCTGAACAAGGAGTTCGGTTGCGATGGGTTGATCTCGGTAGATGAAAACACGATGCAGGTGGCGGGCCGCCCCGGCGTATTTGCGGGCGGGGATATCGTTCGAGGAGCAGGTACGGTGGTGGAGGCGGTAGGTGACGGACGTCGTGCCGCAATGGCCATCGACGCCTGGCTGACGGAGCAGGGCAAAGGCAACGGTGAATAATCAGGTATTAGGTCTTAGGTATTAGGTATTAGCCCACCCCGCTTCCATCCGTTCGAGGACGAGGACGAGAACGATCGACAGTCCTTGTGGCGTGGGAAGGGCTGGGAGCTAATACCTAACTGCTAATGCCTAACAGCCAGGACCCCGGGGTGGACGGGTCGCTTGTGATCCTCGTGTTTCTTGCTAACGGGAAACAGCCAAGGAGGGGGGAGGCATATGACTGAGAAATTTGACGTTGTGATCATCGGCGGAGGGATTGCCGGCCTCTGTACCGGACTCTACCTGCAGAAGATGGGGAAGCGATCCATCATCCTGGAGCACGGGAACCAGGTGGGCGGTAACATGTCCGGCATCTGGCGCAAGGGCTTCTACTTCGATTGCGGCGACCAGTCCACCGAGGAAGTGGGGATCCTGTTTCCGGTTCTGAAGGAGTTGGTCCTTTATGACCCGGACGACTGGGTCCGGGCAAGGTTCCGTTATGTGACGCCCGATTGTGATGTAATGATGTACGACTATGACGAGATGAGGGAGGGGTTCAAGAAGGCCTTTCCGGGATCCAGGGCCCAGCTGGACAAGTGGTTTGATTTCATCAAACCGCAGTGCGAGAGCATGCGGCAGATGATGGGAGAAGGAGCTTTCAACTTGTTGCTCGACGGCAAGGAGAAAGTGCGAGCCAACCTCAGGATGCTGATCAACTCGGCCTCCATGGGCAGCATGGGCATGAAGATGATGACCATGACCGGGGAAGAAAAGGCCCTGGAGTATTTCCCGGACGAGCCGCGCCTGTCCTACCTCTTCGGAGTGGGCGGAGCCGAGAACATGCTCCTCATGATGCATATGACTTTCTGGTACACCTATGTCCAAGACTACTGGTACCCGAGCGCGGGCCTCCAGGGGTTCATGAAGAAGTTGGCCGATGCCTACCAGGAGCGGGGAGGGGAGATACACCTCAAGTCGACGGTGGACAAGGTGATTACCTCGGGTCCCTGGGTGACCGGGGTAGAGACCTCAAAGGGCGACCGATTCCATGCGCACCATTACGTCAACACGGGCAATCCCAAACGTCTGATCACCGAAATGTTGGATGACAACAGAATGTGGCCGTACAGGGACCGGCAGATTACCACGGCAGCACCGGTCTCCCAGTCGATCTGTTCCGCCTTCCTCGGGCTCGATATGGATGCGGAGGAGTTAAAGAAACACGTGAAGGATCACCACACCCTGTACTGGCGCACCTATGAATCCGTGGGATTGGACATGTACGACCCGGAAGCCCACAAGAAGGGGTGGGCCATGATCAGCGCCCCTTCTCTTCATTTGCCGCACTTGGCTCCGAAGGGCAAGAGCTCTCTGAATATCCAGGTGAACACCTCCTACCACTGGCAGAACGGCTGGGCGACCGGTACGGACGACCCCTTTTCCCGTACGCCTCAGTACAGAAAGCTCAAGAAGAAGGTGCTGGACGATATCATCCGTGAAGCCGAATACATCATTCCGGGGGTTTCGGAGAGGATCGTCTACAAGGAAATGGCCACGCCCCGGTCCTTGTCCCGATGGACCCTGAATCCGGAGGGCGCGATCATGGGGTGGACCTATGACTCCTTCAAGTCCCATATGGCCAAGAAATACGCCCGTTTTCGCACGCCCTACAAGAACCTGTTCATGGCGGGGCAATATGCGACGTGGCCGGCAGGGGTCGTCTTTTCGGCCATGTCCGGGCGGATCGTATCCAAGGGGATCTACGGAGGGTTCTGGCGTCAGCTTCTGTACTAGCAGGATGAGGAAAACAGGAGTGTGAAAGTCATCGTTGATGTTGTGAATGTGTTCGCGGAAGTACTTTTTTGAGAAAGGGTTGAGCTAATATGGGAACGACGGATTACGATGCCATTGTAATTGGGGCCGGGTGCGGCGGGATCTCCTGCGCGTCCCTCCTGGCCAAGAGGGGGATGAAGACTCTTCTGCTGGAACAGAACGACATCATCGGAGGGTGCTGTTCCACCTTTGAAGCGGATGGCTTTCATTTCGACACGGGAGCCTCGATCGTGGAAATGCCGGGAGGCCTTGATCTCATCTTTGAACGCCTTGGGAAAAAGCGTGAAGATTATATCGATCTTCGGCCGTGCGAGCCGATGTACTCGTTCCGGACGCCGGAGGGGAACTATCTGGAGATTCCCACCGACTTCGACGCCATGTACGAGCTGATCAAATCGTATTCCCCTGAGGACGCGGAAGGATGGCGCGAGTATTGCGCATACTGGAAGGTGAGCACAGAGGAAGGGATGCAGCACTTCCTTCACAGTGACATGCAGTCCTGGAAGAGCATGCTCAAGATGACGATGCGTTCGCCGAAGATGCTCAAGTACATGTCCAACTTCTACCTGACCTATGAGATCCTCATTAAGAGGTGGTTCAAACATCAGACGACCTTGGACTCGCTGGGATTTCAGTCCTTCTGGATCGGTCTGCCACCCCGGCTCTGCCCGGGCCTGTATGCGGGGATCACGTACTCGGAGCACGAGGGGATCTACTACCCCATGGGCGGCATGATTTCCGTGCCCCAGGGGATCCTGACCGTGGGCCAGGAGTGCGGGCTGGAGCTACGCCTCAACACCGAGGTCACCAAGGTTATCGTCCAGAACGGGAAGGCCCGGGGTGTGGTGCTCAAGGACGGGACCAAGCTGGGCGCCAAGGTGGTCGTGTCCAACATCAACGCGAAGGTTCTGTACTTGAACCTGATCGGAGAGGAGCATCTCCCCTCGCGGGTCAAGAAAGGCGTCGAGAGTTACAAACTCTCCCTGTGCATGCCCATGATCTACCTCGGGATCAAGGGGGATGTGCCCCTGCGATCCCATCACAATCTGCAGTTGGGCCGTTTTCAATCCATGAACGAGAATTGGGAGAAATACTTCCTGGCAGGACGCTTTCCTGATGATCCTGTCAGTCTGGTCGCCTGGCCTACGGAAACGGATCCGTCCCTGGCGCCGGAGGGCCATCACGTGGTGAATGTGGGGGCCATGGGGTCCTATCATCTGGACCACGGGACCTGGGACGAACGCGGGGAAGAATACACGGACCTGATTCTGGGGTACGTGGACAAGACCCTCTGGCCGGGAATCCGTGATCAGATCGTCTACCAGAACCTGTCCACTCCCCTGGATTTCGAGCGGAGGCTCATGAGCCCCGAGGGGGCCGTCTATGCTCTGCAGAACGATATCCCCTCTACCATGATCTTCCGGCCCTCCAACC
>JAUWSZ010000701.1 GCA_030609865.1 bacterium
ACCCTTCGACCAAATTGGAACTACTCCATCTGTCCTTCAACAATGTGAATCTATTTTTTCGCGAGCCCTTAGGGGGAGGGAGAGACGGAGCCCAAGCAAATCGGAGACGGAACCCAGGTCTGGACCGAACGCTGAGCCCCTCCCCAAACACAGCGATATTTTCTACCAATCGCTCTAGTCTTTGAGGTAGTACTCGATCGTGGAGACGACCCGGACCGTCTTCTGGAGCTGGCTTCCTTCCATGATGCCGGGCGCCCGGTCGCGGGCAAGAATCACGAACACCCCCTGATTGGCGCGGCGGATGGTCCCGATCTCGCTTCCGGAGTCCCTTGCGAACTGCTCGGCCGCACGGCGAGCCTGGGCAGTGGCCTCTGCAATCATCTGCGGCTTGAGTTCGCTCAAGCCGGTGAACAGGAAGGTGGGGCCGCTGGCCCGCCCTCCGGTCGAAGAGAGTACCACGCCCGCATCGACCAGCTCACCTACGGCGTGACTGGCCTTCTCGATCGTCCCGGTATCTTCCGTGCGGACCATCAAGGTCTCGGTGATGATGTACCGGCTCTGAGTCGACCCGCTCCGATACGGATTCGCCAGGAGATCGTTCACCTCCAGCCTCTGGATCTCGGCTGCAGCCGGGTCGATGCCGTGCCGCTCCAGGAAGGCGAGGGCATGCTGATGACTCTGCTTGACCGTGGCCTGCGCCTGCCTCAGGTCATCGTTCGTGGCCACGAAACGGAGAGGCCACAGGGCGACGTCGGCCTGAACATCCCGCTCCGACACGCCCTTGACCGTCACATAACGATCGGCTGCCCGCCCCTTTACGAAACCGTCCCCCACGAACCAGCCGGCAACCGCGATCCCGATCGCCAGGATGAGCGCGCCCCCCATGCTCGCACTTTTTGCCATGTTACCCTCCACAATTCTCTGCTAGGTCGGCAGGAAACTGTCGCTGTGTTTCCCTTGCAGAACTCAAGGTGTTCGGTACTGTGTGGGTTCCGTCGGAGATTTGTGCAGGGCGACTTTGTAGGGGGAGGGAGAGACGGAGCCCAAACAAATCGGAGAGGGAACCCAGACAGTACCGAACGCTGAGCCCCTCCTGAAACATAGCGACATTTCCTGGTCACCTCACTATACCCCGAGTCCCACGATCTCCTCCGGTTTCTCCGGGGGCTGAACCTCCAAACAACGCACCAGAGACAGGCTCTCTGAGGGGCATGCAGAGATACAATTGCCGCACCCGATGCAGTACTCCTCGATCACCCTCACCGTCTCGCCCTCCATCTCCAGTGCGTCCATCTGACAACGATCCAGGCAATCGCCGCAGCCGATGCAGGTCTCCTGATCCGCCACGGTCACGAAGTTTGAACCCGCCACTTGTTTCAGCCCCCGATAGTGCTTCATGCGAACCAGGAAATTGCAGCAGCATCCGCAGCAGTTGCACAACACGATGTTGTCACCCAGGAAGTTGTTGATGTTGTGCACCAACCCCTTTTCTTCACATCTTTCCAGGAGTGCGAGGAGTTCCTGCTTTGAATAACGCTTGGCGAATTCTCGGTCTATCATGAAATCAGCGACTTTTCCGAAATAGATACAGGCGTCTCTCGGTGCATCTATCTTGCAGGGATCCCCGCTCAGCTTCTTCTCCTGGCGGCAGGCACACGCCCCCACGGCGAAAGACTCCTCCCGGTCGAGGATCGTGGATATCTGCTCCCAGGTGGCGATCTGAGTATCTGTGGGCAACTCAGTTTCCACAGCTAACGTTCTCAGGCCCGGGGTGCCCAGCGTTTCGTTCGCCAATTCCGGGTTTCTGAACAAATCACCTGCCAGGGCCCCCAATCCTTCATGCACCCCTCTGATCAAGGCCAACCGCTTCTTCACCTTGTCGGTTTCCTCCCCTCTGAGTGATTGAAACTCGAAGATCCCAGGCGCAAAGGGCGACAGGGAGTATTCCTTTTCGCCCCTTTCCTTCTTTTCCACAAAGATCAGGCCTTCGTCCGCCATCTCTTCGAGCAATCTTTCCAGCAGACCTTCATCCCGATTCAACTGCTCGGCCAGGTGCTTCAGGGTGTGCGCCCCGGTCGGAAACTCGGCCCCCAATCGAGCCTGTTCCTCGGTGAATACGTCACGCAAGAAGGCCAAGACCGGGTCGATCAGCGGCAATTTGACCTGATTCTGATTCAGCCGTTCCCCCAGCTTGACATAGATGTCCTCGCTCATGATTTCCACCTCGTCTGGAGCCTTCAAGGAGTTGATGTGGAGACCTAGGCCCGTACCGGCACTTCGCACCGGAAGGATTCTAGCAGATCCGTGAGGGAAAGGCATGCCGGCAAATCAGCGGATTTTACCCAAGAGTCTGGTTGTTTGGCCTTAAAGTCTTGCTTCAATTGATGATATTTCTATTGACATAACATTATCGACGATCTTAAAATAGACCTATCACTGCTTCCGTCTTCTGAGAAACCCACCAGCCGAGGAGTATCGCATGTTCGCACGAAATCTTGTTCCCCTTTGGGTTTGTATCCTACACCTTTCCGGAGTGATCCTTCTCGGACAGGAAGAATGGCCCCCGCCCTGAGATATCGTTGTCGATTTCCCGGATCCGAATCTGGAAC
>JAUWSZ010000546.1 GCA_030609865.1 bacterium
CCCGCAACAAGGGCATCATCCCTGTGCAGGCACCTGCCTACATCATGTGGTGGCTCAATCGGCTGCACCCGAGCATCCTGGACGCTCAGTCACGGAAGACGATCAAGAAATACAGGGAAGTCGTTCTCGAGAAACGGTCCTAAGAGATACTTAGCCACATAGCCATATATCACACGGCAAATCGACACCAATCCGATCCAGGCCCTTGTCGGTCACCAACCAGATGTCCTCAGGCATGTTGCCGTAGTAGATCAGTTCGGGATCGTAGCACCCAACCTCTATGCAGAGGGTCATCCCGGGCTTGAGTTCCGTCAGATCGTCCTCGGCCAGCCAGGGAGGCTCGTGGTTCATTGTCCCGATTCCGTGCCCCACGAACTCGATCGGCACGAACTGGTTCCAGTTCTGCCGATAGGTTTCTTTTTCCGCCATCTTGAACACGTCACATCCCCGCATCCCGGGATAGATGTTGTTCACTGTGTTCAGGTAGGCATCGCGGCCCCATTTTGACAGATCCGCCAGCTTGGGGGGCAGCTTGTCCCCCACGTAGAAACACCGCTGCAGGTCCGTCCAGTATCCCTTGTACGACGGCCCGCAGTCGGAGAAGCCCTGGTCGCCCTCCTTGATCACCCGGTCGTAGAACGGCGTGGTCACGATGCGAAACTTTCCGGGTCCATCCGAGCCGCACAGGAAGAGAACAGGGTTGCTCATGCACGGAGTCTCGAACATGTCCTCTTTCACCCACTCTTCCCAGATCACTCGATGAACGTCCCTCTCAGTTACGCCCGGCCGAATGGCTTTCCAGCCCTTCTCCAGAACCCGCTTCGCCTTGTCGCACATCTCGCGCATCAGGGCGATCTCCCAGTCGGTCTTGATCATCTTCTGTTCCCACAGGACCTTTTCCGCAGTGACGAACTTTGCGTTCGGAAGGGCCGCCTCCATTTGGCGGATCTCGTCGAACCCGACCTGGAGGATGTGGTGCGCCCCGTACTCCATCCCGATCACCTTGTTGTCCAACCCCAGGGAGGTCATGGTGTCCACGAAGAGCTCGATAAACCGGATCGGAAGCCGCCACTGTTTGACGCCGGCCCAGTACCGGCAGTCGGTTACCCATGTGGTCTTCCTCACGTTGCTGTCAAGCACCGATTCGCCCACGAACACCGGATCGTGCTCTTGCGACACGATGAAACAGTGCCGCCACCGATCCGTGAACATGAGCGCCGCATCACGGTAGCCGCCATAGTAGTACTTGTCCTCCTCGGCAAACAGAACCATCGCGTCGATGCCGTGTTTTGCCAGGAGGTCCTTGGCCTTTGCGATCCTCAGGTCGAATTCCTCCTTGGGGATGTGCGGACAGAAATCCTCCTTGGAATCCGACTGCTCCCATGTGATCCCTTCCTGCTCGAGCCAATGATCCTTTGACAGGTGCTTTTTCTGTTTCTTCTTGGCCATGTCCATCTCCTCTTCTTTGTTTAGCGTTCAAATGGCATCCATCTTCACGTCTTTGAGGTTCGTCCCCCGCATATCGACCTCAGAGAGCTTCGCCCCTCGCATATCGGCATCTTCGAGGTCGGCCCCTGCCAGGCTGGCTCCCGTCAGGTCCGCCTCTCTCAGGTCCGCCCTTCTCAGGTCCATATCAGACAGGTCCAGGCCCCTTAGATCGAGCCTTCCTCTCGGACCGGACCGGATGGCTTCTATGAACGATTCCCATTCGGAAACTCCGCCCATGTCCTGTTCGATCGTCTCCGCAATCTCCCACAGCCTCTCCCTCTCGAGCGGGGCATTTCGCATTTTCTCGAAGAACCGTCCGAAGTAGAGCCGGGTCCGGAAGTGGGCCTTGTAGTTCCTCACGTAATACCTGCATCGGTCGCCATGACACGTGGTCGGATACGATTTCTCCAGTCTCCTCACCACGCTCCCTTCATCCGCACTGACCCACCGGGAATAACGCGTAAGAACCTCCAGCAGGAACAGGCGATGCTCCAGGATGGAAGCGTCGGAAATGCCCAGCTCCATCGTGTAAAAAGGAGGAAAATAGTGGTTTGAGAAGGCCATCCCGAAGTCGTATGAGATACAGACGCCTTCCTGGAGGTTCTGCCGGTTGAGCGATATCTGATGATCGAAGTCTTCGGTCAGACAATCATGAACCCAGAGGGCGATTCTGGACAGGCTTCCCCTCCTCTGGGGCAATTCCTCGACTTCGTAACTCCCGCAGTAACGGGAAAACAGGCGCCCGAACAGCTCCTTTACCTCCGCCAGATTGCAGAGCCCCTTTCCGAGGGAATAGCTCACGATCTGCCGGTCCGGACGCTCCTGTATCCTAAAATACGGAATGATCGCTGTTGCGGATTCATTGCGCACTGCTCCGATCAGGAACAGTTCCGGACATCGCTTGTCCAGGGAATCGAGGAACACCCAGGTATCCCTCTCAATGACCTTTACCGCCAGCACTTCGAAGGAACAGATCGAGAATTCCGGCCTTTCTCTGCAATAGGCCTCCACCAATCGGTGGGCTTCCCTGTCGGATGGGGCTACAGCACTTGTCATGCGAAGCGACTCGATCTCTTCCATTCGTTCAGTTGCCGGACCTGAGCCGTTCGGCCAGTCCCTCCGGAAGCCCTGCCTTCCTGATCTTCCCCGAGGCCCTTTCCACGTCGTAGGGCACCCGAAGCAGCATGTAGGTCCCATCTTCCGGTTCGAAGATTGCGTAAGCTGCACGGGGGTCGCCGTCCCGAGGCTGCCCAACGCTGCCTGCATTCAGTATGTACCGATATTGAGGCTCGAGCTGCAGTGACTCCGGATCCTCCACCTTGATTCGTCTCAGCACACCCGTGAAGAGCCGCTTGCATTCGACCTCCACATACGCCGCCGGGATGTGGGAATGCCCGACAAAGATCACCCTGCTCTCAGACGCCCCGAATCCCCTCTCGGCATCCTGTACCGACATGACATAATGCCAATGATCCGGTTTGTACGGAGAACCGTGAACAAGATACAGCGGACCCTCGAAGCAATCCAACGGAAGTCCCTGGAGTCTTTCTTTCGCCTCCTGAGCGAGCACATCGCGGGTCCATCGGATGGCGGCCGCGGCTTCTTCGTGAAAATTCTCGAGCCCTTCCTGATCGTTCCCTGCGGCCTGGTCGTGATTTCCCGCCACAAACCGGAAGGCGGCCTTCTCCAGCATCTCGAGGCACGGTTCCGGGTCCGCTCCGTACCCCACAGCATCGCCGAGAAAGAGAATTCTATCCACGGATCGTCTGTCCAGGTCCTCGAGCACAGCGGTCAGCGCTTCGAGGTTCGCATGCACATCCGA